>NZ_JAYWYV010000006.1:0-192593 GCF_048147885.1 Acinetobacter sp. 228 | reverse complement strand
TGCGGGATGGAGCAGTCTGGTAGCTCGTCGGGCTCATAACCCGAAGGTCGTTGGTTCAAATCCAGCTCCCGCTACCAAGTTTCTAAAAGAGGCTCACAACAAGGTGGGCCTTTTTGCACAGTGGGATTTGAAAAAAGTCTTAAATTGTGCAGTAATTGGGGCGATTTACGCCCTTTTTTATTGGCTATCGTGTAGTGTCGACATTATTTGATCAAATCTCCATGTTTCACTACTACTATAGTTTGTATTGGTTTGTAGTGGTCAAATAGATCATAAAATCGCACCAGATGACGAGAGTAAATGAAGCTATCAAATAAAACTCAAGCACTTCAGGACTTGATTGCACCGGCAGTTGAAGCCTGTAATGTAAACCTTTGGGGGATTGAGTTCCTGCCACAAGGGAAACGTTCGTTATTACGTATCTATATCGACAAACCAGTCGATGAGAGCGTTGCACCAGTCGTCAATGAAGATGGTGAAGAAGAACAGGGTCGTGGTATTGGCGTTCAGGATTGTGTGCGTGTCACGCAGCAAGTGGGTGCAATGCTGGATGTTCATGATCCAATTTCAGGTGAGTATTCACTTGAGGTTTCATCACCAGGCTGGGACCGTCCTTTTTTCCAGCTTGAGCAGATGTCAGGTTATATTGGTCAAACCGTAGCACTACGATTGATCAGCGCAGTAGATAACCGTCGCAAATTCCAGGCAAAACTGGTTGCTGTCGACCTGGAAAGTGAAATGGTTCAGGTTGAAGTGGAAAAGCAGCAGGTATTGGAGATCGACAGTCACAATATTGATAAAGCAAATTTGGTCTTCCAAGATTAATTTAATAAATAAGAATTTGAACGCATAGGTGACGTATGGCACGTGAAATTCTGACCGTCGTTGAAACGGTTAGTAACGAAAAAGGTGTACCTCGTGAAGCGATCTTTGAGGCGCTTGAGCAAGCTTTAGTTGCAGCGACAAAGAAAAAATTCTACGAAGGTACAAATTCGGAAGAAGCACGTTTACGTGTGGAAATCGATCGCAAGACAGGTGACTATCGCACTTTCCGTCAGTGGGAAGTGGTGGCAGATGAAGATCATGAAATGCCAGCTTGTCAGGATGCGATTTCTGATGTTGATCCTGCAAAATGGTCAATTGGCGACATTCGTGAACTGGAAGTTGAATCGATTGATTTCGGTCGTATTGCGGCACAAATTGCCAAGCAAGTGATCGTACAGAAAATCCGTGAAGCAGAACGCGCACTTGTGGCAGATGCTTATGAATCTAAAGTCGGCGAGCTGATCTACGGTGAAGTGAAAAAACAAACCAAAGATGGCTTTATTATCGACTTAGGTGACAATGCCGAAGCTTATCTTGCCCGGGAAGAAATGATTCCGAAAGAGATTCTTCGTCCAAAGCAGCGCGTAAGTGCAATTCTTTATAGCGTGAACCGTGAAGGTCGCGGTGCGCAATTGTTATTGTCGCGTGCCAAGCCTGAAATGCTGATCGCATTGATGAAGAAAGAGATCCCTGAGATTTCTGAAGAAATTATTGAAATTAAAGCTGCAGCTCGTCAACCGGGCGTGCGTGCCAAGATTGCAGTAAAAACCAATGACCACCGTATTGACCCGGTGGGTGCTTGTATTGGTATGCGTGGTACCCGAATTCAGGCTGTACAGCAAGAGCTCAATGGTGAGCGTATTGATGTCGTAGTCTGGTCGGATGATCCTGCGCAATATATCGCAAGTGCATTGGAACCAGCAGATGTATCGAGTATTGTCATCGATGAAGATGCACGTACTGCGGATATTATCTTCGCTGCCAGCGATCAGTTGGCACGTGCGATTGGTTCACAAGGTCAGAACGTTCGTCTGGCATCAGAACTGACTGGCTATAAGCTGGACATGATGCTGGAAGAGGAATACTACGCCCGTCAACAAAACGAAGCGCAACAATATCTGGACATGTTTGTACAACGTCTGGATATCGCGGAAGATTTGGCGATGGCATTAGTAGAAATGGGCTTCACCTCGCTTGAAGAAATTGCTTACGTCCCGGCAGAAACATTCGATGAAATCGAACTTGATGCTGAACTAGTTGAATTATTGCAAAGCCGTGCGAAAGAAATTGCACTTGCTGATGCATTACAACAGCAAGAGAATATCCAAGCGCCAAGTGAAGAACTTGTTGCAATGGAAGGCATGACAGCAGAGATCGCGCAAGCTCTAGCAGCTCGTGGTGTGGTAACCGTGGATGATTTAGCAGATCAGGCAACCGACGATATCGCAGATATTGAAGGTTTGGGTGCTGAGAAAGCGGGTCAACTCATTATGAAAGCGCGCGAATCATGGTTTAACTAGGAGGCAGTATATGACGGACAAGTCAATTAAAGAGTTAGCCCTCAGCGTGGGTCGTCCAGTTGAGAAGCTCCTAGAGCAGGTTCGTGAGGCAGGTTTACCACAGCGTAAAGCTGACGATATTATTACCACCGAACAACAAGATAGCTTGATGAGCCATGTGAAAAAATCACAAGGTTCAGAGAGCCAAGCAGGGCAAATCACGTTGAAACGTAAAACGACCAGTACGGCTAAAGTAGCCAGTACTTCAGGTAAGGCAAAAACAATTAATGTAGAAGTTCGCAAGAAGCATACATTTGTTAAGCCAGATCCAGAACAGATCAAAGCAGAAGCATTGGCGAAAGCCAAGGCTGAGCAACAGGCCAAAGCTGCGCCTGAGCAGAATACAGCGCAAGCTGCTGCTGAAGCTCCAAAAACTGGCGTCAATAATGCCAGTAAAGCGCTAGAAGCGATGCGTGCTGCTGCAAAGCAAACCAGTGACAAGCAGGAAGTTTCTAAAGCTGCAGTTGTGGTAAAACGCAAATCAACCAATAAACCGATTGTAAAACAAACGGTTAAGCAAGTAGAAACAGCTGAACAGAAAAAACTACGTGAAGCGGAAGCAGCAAAATTAAAAGCTGTTGAAGAAGCAGCACGTCGTAAAGCGGCTGAAGAAGCGCAGCAACGTACGCTTGAACAAATGCGTCAAATGGCGACCAAGTACTCTGCTGAAGATACCACTGCAACCATTCGTGTTGTTGATGATTCTCCTCTGGCAGCCGGTCTTGTTGGCCAGGCATATGAAGACTCTTTTGCCAAAGAAGACCGCGAAATCAAACGTGGTACCAATACGCCGAGCGCGCGTGCACCGAAAAAAGGTGGCCGTCGTGGTCAGGAAGAGCAAAGCTTCAGCAAACAGCCTAAACGTGGTTTAAAAACCAGCCAGGGCAACAAGCATGGTTTCGAAAAACCTGTGAAAAAACAGGTTTACGATGTTGAAATCGGTGAAACGATTGTAGTTGCTGACTTGGCTGCGAAAATGGCAGTTAAGGTTCGCGAAGTGATTAAATCACTCATGAAAATGGGTGAGCTAGTAACTCAGAACCAGGCGATTGATCAGGAAATTGCTGCACTTGTGGTTGAAGAAATGGGCCATAATCCGGTACTGGTTTCTGATACACAAGCTGAAGATAACTTGCTGGAAGCAGCTGAAGAAGCACGTGGTGCGCAAACCACTCGTGCGCCTGTTGTGACTATCATGGGTCACGTTGACCATGGTAAAACATCACTGCTTGACCGTATTCGCCGTGCCAAAGTGGCTCAAGGTGAAGCGGGCGGTATTACCCAGCATATCGGCGCTTACCATGTAACTACCGATAAAGGTATTATTACTTTCCTTGATACTCCGGGACACGCAGCGTTTACTGCGATGCGTTCACGTGGTGCCAAAGCGACTGATATCGTGGTACTTGTTGTAGCAGCAGATGATGGTGTGATGCCACAAACTGCAGAAGCAATTGATCATGCGCGTGCTGCAGGTACGCCGATCATTGTTGCGATCAACAAGATGGATAAAGAGTCTGCTGATCCAGACCGTGTTCTGAATGAATTGACTGCTAAACAGATCGTGCCTGAACAATGGGGCGGTGATGTGCCGGTTGCCATGGTTTCAGCCCACACGGGTCAAGGTATTGATGAGCTGCTGGACCTGATTTTGATTCAAGCAGAAATGTTAGAGTTGAAAGCATCTGAAGAAGGTGCTGCGCAAGGTGTGGTTATTGAAGCACGTGTAGATAACAGCCGTGGTGCTGTGACTTCTATTCTTGTTCAAAACGGTACCCTGAAAGTGGGTGACCTGGTACTTGCTGGTTCGTCTTATGGTCGCGTACGTGCGATGACAGATGAAAACGGTAAACGTATCAAGTCTGCTGGTCCTTCAATTCCGGTTGAAATTCTGGGTCTTCCAGAAGCACCAATGGCGGGTGATGAAGTTCTTGTGGTCAGCGATGAGAAGAAAGCACGTGAAGTTGCTGATGCGCGTATGGACCGTGAACGTCAAAAACGTCTTGAGCGTCAATCTGCAATGCGTCTTGAAAATATCATGGCATCTATGGGCAAGAAAGATGTGCCTATCGTCAATGTGGTACTGAAGACTGATGTACGCGGTACGCTGGAAGCCTTGCATGTAGCACTTGCTGAACTTGCAACAGATGAAGTGAAAGTACGTATTATCGGTTCAGGCGTTGGTGCAATCACCGAGTCTGACGTAACACTGGCTGAATCTTCAGAAGCAGTTCTGCTTGGCTTTAACGTACGTGCGGATAATGCAGCACGCCAAAAAGCCGATGCGGACAATATCGACATTCGTTACTACTCAATCATCTATCAATTGATCGATGACGTGAAAGCAGCAATGAGCGGTAAGCTTGCACCTGAACATCGTGAAACGATTCTGGGTGTTGCACAGGTACGTGAAGTATTCCACTCAAGTAAATTCGGTGCGGCGGCAGGCTGTATGGTGCTTGAAGGCGTATTACATCGTAACAAACCGATTCGCGTATTACGTGATGACGTGGTTGTGTTCCAGGGTGAGCTTGAATCTCTTCGTCGCTACAAAGAAGTGGTTGAAGAAGTTCGTGCCGGTATGGAATGTGGTCTTGCGGTGAAAGGCTATAAAGACATCAAACCTCTCGACAAGATCGAAGTGTATGATGTTCAACTGATTAAACGGAGTCTTTAATGGCGGGTAGTCAACGTCTGAAGCGTATGGCGGATACAGTACAACGCGAGTTGTCAGAACTGATCCGTCAGGAGCTGAAAGATCCACGCTTAGGTGGTCTGGTGACCATCTCTGCGGTGAAGGTGAGCCCAGACCTGGGATATGCGGAAGTTTATGTCACTGTAATGGGACGTGAACTTGGCGACGAACAGAGCGAAGCGGCAAATAAAGAAACTCTGGATGTATTAAACAAAGCATCCGGTTTTCTGCGCCATGAACTGAGTCGTCGTATTAAAACCCGTATTACGCCTCGTCTACGTTTCCATTATGATAAGACCAATGCATATGGTAACTATATGTTTGGTTTGATCGCTGAAGCTGTGAAGGACTTGCCTGAAGCAGAAGCAAAAAAAGACGATGAATAAGTCTTAACACAATAAAAAAGCCACCTTTGGGTGGCTTTTTTATTGTCTGGTTGTATCAAAAATTAAGCTACTGATAGACCAATCTAAAAATAGTCTGGATTAAGTGAGATCATCATCTTTATGGTTCATTTTTTTCTCATAAAAAGCACGGCGACGTGAGCGCTGCCAAGGCAGAGGGCGTTCCAGCGTTTCCGGAACCTCGCCACTCAAAGAGCGTAAACGCAAATGCAATGCAGCCTGTGCCATCAGATTGGCAGATACCGGTGCGGTAATGAAGGCGAACAGGGTGATGAGCACTTCAGCAAAACCGAAACGGCCATATATGGCCGAGAACAGAATTGAAGCCATCAAAAAGCTGCCCAGGCCCAAAGTACTGGATTTGGTCGGGGCGTGCAGACGCATAAACAGATCGGGCAGACGGACCATACCGATCCCGCCGACCAGCATAAAGAAAGCACCAATCAATAAAAAAATCGACACCAGTATTTCTAAAATTAAGGACATTTAAAAACTCCTAGTCGATCACATGGCCAGTGGTGAAATAACGTGCCAAGGCTGCAGTCGAAACAAAGCCAAGCATCGCAACCAGTAAGGCCCCTTCAAACAGGAAGCTGCTACTCCAGTAAATCCCTAAAATGACAATCAGACAGGTGGCATTCAGGAACAGGGTATCGAGTGCCAAGAGCCGGTCAACGATAGAAGGGCCAGTGATGAGCCGGATCAGGCAGAGTAACATCGAGACAGTGATAGCACCCAGGCAAATCATTAATGCATAAGGCAGAATAGTCATGCTTTTTCTCCTGTCTGTGCGCTGAAAATTTCAATCAGAGGCTGTTCGTAGCGCTGTTTGATCGTTTCGATTTCTGCTGCTTCATCCTCTGTGCTTAAGGCATGAACCAGAATATCACCACGATCCTGATCAATGCCTGCAGATACTGTACCGGGCGTTGTAGTAATGATCATTGCCAGCAAGGCATTGACTTCCTCATGCTCGGTTTCCAAAGGCACGCGAAACCATTTCGGATGCAGGTTCTTGGTTGGACCAAGTACCAGTTTTGCGACTTTAATATTGGCTACTACAATATCCCAAACCACGACAAAGAACAGGCGCAGGGCAGGAGCCCACTGCATATTCGGGGTATAGTCAATAAAAGGTGCAACCATTTTCGGAATGACAATCGCCAGAACCAGCGCGAAAAGCAATGTTCCAGCTTCCAGATTATGTGCCAGCAGAATCCAGCTTAGCCCAACGATCACAGAAACCAGCGGATGCGGGAACCAACGTTGCAGGAATGATACAGCCATTAAGGTCCCTCCACCGGTTTAAGTTGATTATCATCATATCTGTTTTGTTCAACATACTGCTGATCAATCT
Source organism: Acinetobacter sp. 228 (assembly GCF_048147885.1). Lineage (NCBI taxonomy): Bacteria > Pseudomonadati > Pseudomonadota > Gammaproteobacteria > Moraxellales > Moraxellaceae > Acinetobacter > Acinetobacter sp. 228. Next base: position 185,753 of record NZ_JAYWYV010000006.1, on the reverse strand, counting down.
GGCGTTGCTTGAATTCAGAAATGTTTTCACCTTCCAGAGTGGCTTCCGAAATCGTATAAGGAACCAGATGTGCATTCGGATCGACTGTCTCACCACCGTACTTGGTTTCAGGTAAATAGCTTGGATCAAAAGGTTGCACACTGATAAACTGGCCTTCTGCATCGCGTTTTAACAAGGCAGCTTCATAAACCGGATTATTTTTAATCTGTTCTGCAGTCTGATAATTATATTGATAGATCGGTCCGGCAAACACCACATAGGCAGTCAGGCCAGCAAGCAATAGATAGATTACACGATCATTACGTGCGGGTGCCTTACTTGGTAGGGCTTCGTATTTGTGAAAATCTTCAGAATTAAGGTCATCCTCAGGTCTGGTCGAACGCCAGAACAGCACGAAACCAACCCGGGTAAAGGCCAGAATACTGAGGAAGCTTACCAATAAAATGGTCAGGATAATAATCATCTGATAGTCTGAATTGGCAGAAGCCTGCAAAATAAAGACTTTACCGAAGAAACCACTAAACGGTGGCAGGCCGGCCATCATCAAGGCAATGATGAAATAGACAATCGAAACCAGCTTGTTCTGTTTCATCAGTGGCGCGATTTTAAAGTGATCCTTAAATTCGCCGCGCTGTGAGGTAATCCAGCCTGACAGGATATAAAAGGCTGCGCCAATCAGGGTACTGTGCACCATATAATACAATGCACCGGCCCAGGCTGCAGTTGTATTCATGCCGATTGCTACCAGAATTGTTCCGACTGAAGACAGCACCATAAAGCCGATAAAACGGCGCAGACGTTCTGTGCCGATTGCGCAAATCACGCCATAAACCGACGTAATCAGACCAATCACCAGCAGGCAATTCATCAGGATCTGGTGGCTGTATTCATCATCAAAAACAGTTCCATTAATCCGTAAAATTGCATACACCCCGACTTTGGTCATGATGGTAAAGAGTGCTGCCACAGGTGTGGTGGCTACGGCATAGGTTTTGGGTAACCAGAAGCCAAGCGGTAGCATCGCCGCTTTAATTCCGAACACGACAAACAGCATTAATCCACCAGCAACCGCCAGCTTGTGCTGATCTTCAGCGAGGGTAGGCATCAAGCGGGCCACATCTGCCATATTCAGACTGCCGACACTGCCATAAATCATCCCGAGTCCAATCAGGAATAGGGCAGAAGCAAACAGATTAATGGTGACGTAGTGGATTCCCAGCTGGAAACGGGCCTTGCCTTGTCCATGTAGCAGTAGTACATAGGATGCCATCAACAAGATTTCAAAAAACACGAACAGGTTAAACAGGTCACCGGTCAGGAAGGCACCGGTCAAACCCATGAGCAGGAAATGCACCATGGCATGGAAATAACGCCCACGCATATCCCATTCTTTACTGGCATACCAGAGCACCGGCACTGCAAGGGCATAGGTCAAAACCAGCATCATCGCAGAGAGCTGATCGAGAACCAGTACAATACCAAAAGGTGCGACCCATTCGCCCAGCGTATAAACATTGATCTGACCCTGATTACTGTCTACTAAATAGCTGACAGCAATGATCAGGCCCAAGATACTCGAGACATAGCTGATACCCCGACGCCAGGGCTGACGCCAGTCCGTCACCAGAGAGCCTGAACCCGGGTTGCCTAAAAGAACCAGGACAAAAGCGGTAAAGGCCGGTAAAAGAATACTGAAAATAGGGGTATGTTGATTCCAGAAATTGAGAAGATCAGTCATTAAGGCTCATCCTCGCGCGGGTCAAGATTTGGTATTTCTTCTTTGGAGTCAACGTGGTCTGTTCCTGATTCGTAGCGGCTACGCAATGCCAGTTGGACAATAAAGGCAGTGGTGGCAAAGCCAATCACGATGGCTGTCAGCACCAGTGCCTGAGGAAGGGGATCGGTCACTTTCGAGGCTTCAGTCAATACTGCAGGCGAATTCATCTGAATTCGGCCCATGGCAAATAAAAACAGGTTGACTGCATAACCAATCATGGCGAGACCCAACACTACCGGGAAGGTACGGGCACGCAGGATCAGATAAATGCCTGTGGCCGTCAGCAGGCCAATCGCAGAGGCTAATAAAAATTCTAAACTGATCATTCTATTATCCTCTTGGTACAGGGCCAGTCATGCTTGAGTGACGTGAATCGCCTAAGACTGAAATCATCAGCATCGTTGCACCCACAACAGTGACATAAACGCCAACATCAAACAGCGCAGCCGAAGCCAAATGCATTTCTCCAATCATTGGCGGAGAGACATAGATATGTGCACTGGTCAGGAATGGACGTGACCAGAACCAGGCCGCGACACCGGTCAAACCGGCAATGGTTAAGCCGACTCCAATCCAGATTTCATAGAGACGGCCAGATTTGGCCCCCAGCAACTGTTCGGTTTTATCCTGCCCCACTGCGATATATTGAATAATAAGTGCCAGTGAGGTGACCAAGCCTGCAATAAATCCACCGCCTGGCAAATTATGGCCACGCATAAAGATGTACAGGCTGACCACCAGTGCTACAGGCAAGATCCATGATGCAGTAATACGTAACATCAGGGGTGAAGGATTAAAACGATAGGTCAGACCCTGGGTGATAGTGGCGCCATGGGCACGCATTCCATCCATCAGGCTAAGTACACCAATCGCGGCAATTCCAAGTACGGTAATTTCGCCAAAGGTATCGAAACCACGGAAGTCGACCAGAATCACATTCACCACATTGGTGCCGCCGCCCAGTGGAATCGACTGTTGCAGGAAGAACCATGAAATGGAATTATGATCACGGGTCATGATCAGCCAGGCAATTGCCGCAATTCCAAGACCGCCACCTATTGCAATAATGGCATCACGCCAGCGACGGGTCGGACTCGATTCATACGGTGTTAACTGAGGCAGTAAAGATAAACTCATCAGTAGCAGAACCGTGGTGACCACATCAACCGTAATCTGGGTCAATGCCAGATCGGGTGCCGAGAAACCGATAAAAACCATGGTGACGACCAGACCAACTGCACCGCTAATCAGTACGGCTTTAATCCGCTCATGATGGAACCACAGCAGCATCCAGCAGGCAGAAAACAGGAGTAACCACAAGATAATCGCCAGAGCAGGGGCGTGGGTCAGTTCACGTGTACCCGTGCCCACCGCATTGTTCACCAGTGGGAAACTGACCAGTGCGACAGTAAAAATCACGATCCACAATAAATAGCTTTGTAATTTGCCATTTTCAGTGGCACGGCGGAAACGGCGTGAATTCAGCAGCAGATTTTTCAAAAACAGCTCGAATAATACCCGGCCCTGCAAGCGGCCCAGTTTTGGATCCAGGTCGATTTCGCGTAAGGTGCCACCTTTGGCAAGAGAAAAATAGAAGATGACTCCGCCAACGAGGGCTATCACGCTCATCAGCAGCGGCAGGTTGAAGCCATGCCATAGTGCCAGATGAGTGCCTTCAAAAGCAAAATCCTGAGTCGATGCCCGGGTGGAGCTGTTTACAATTTTTTCAACCAGAAGTGCCGGGAATATACCCACCAAAATACACAAGATTGCCAATAAGGTTGCGGGTGCACGCATGCCAAACGGAGGTTCATGTGCATCTTTATTCGGAACCTGCTTGCCTAGCGGACCATCGAAAAATACCCCATGCACCAGTCGAGTAGAATAGGCGACTGCAAAAATCCCGGCCAGTGTTGCGACAATGGCTGAAACGACCATGACCGGACCACTCAAGTTCGCGACCAGTTCGGTAAAGAACATTTCCTTGGACAGGAAGCCATTGGTCAGTGGCACACCTGCCATAGCCGCCGCCGTAATCATGGTCAGGGTAGCGGTATAGGGTAGCAGTTGCCATAAGCCTGACAGTTTGCGCAAGTCACGTGTGCCCGATTCATGGTCGATAATTCCGGCAATCATAAACAGGGCCGCTTTAAAGGTGGCATGGTTAATAATATGAAAAATTGCAGCTGCAACCGCCAGAGGAGAACCGATCCCAAGCAGACACATGATCAGGCCTAAATGGCTGATGGTTGAATAGGCGAGTAAGCCCTTCAGGTCTTCCTTGAAAATGGCAAAAAAAGCGGCCATACATAGGGTAAACAGACCGACAAAGGTTACAATATTATGAAACAGTGCAGCACCGACGAAGATCGGTAGCAAGCGTGCGACCAGAAATAAACCGGCTTTGACCATAGTGGCCGAGTGTAAATAGGCCGAGACAGGTGTCGGCGCAGCCATGGCATTCGGTAACCAGAAATGGAAGGGAAACTGCGCACTTTTGGTAAAAGCACCGAGTAAAATCAGCAAGAGAGCCGGTACAAATAAAGCATGTGACTGAATCTGTTCGGTCATCGTCAGGATTTGATCAATCTGGTAGGTACCAGTGATTTGACCAAGCAGGATAAAACCACCCAGCATGGCCAGACCACCCAGTCCAGTAATGGTCAGAGCCATACGTGAGCCACGTTGCGCAGCTTCGTAATTGCTCCAGTAACCCACTAGCAGGAAAGATGAAATACTGGTCAATTCCCAGAAAACCAATAAAAGAATCAGGTTATTTGACAATGAAATCCCGAGCATAGCTGCCATAAACAGCATCAGCAGAAGATACAGCTTGCTCAGCGAATTTTTGGGATTCAGATAATAATAGGCATAAATATAAATCAGCGTACCAATCCCGCTGATCAGCAGGGCAAACAGCAGTCCCAGGGAATCCAGACGAAAACTGAAATCAATACCCAGCTGCGGCAGCCAGGACCAGGTCTGGGTAATCACTGCGCCATCAAATATGGCAGGCGCCTGACTCAATAATAATAAGAAACTGCTGAGGCTGACACCAATTGCCCCTAAAGCCGTTACCTCGCGCGAAAATTGCTTCAGCCACGAGACAAGGGTTGTGCCTAATACTAACGGTAACAATATAATAATCGGCAGCACACTCGTATCCATTGTCGTGATTTAGGCTGTGACCAACCTAGGGTGAATCTTTATCTTCCAAGGACTACAGGATCACAAGGAGCGATCCAAACTTCTCAATCTTGAAAGCCAAAAGAATATTCAAAAAGAATATAAAACAGTTGTATTGCGCAACTTATGAACGATAGCAAATTCCGATTTTACAATGAAATTCGCAAATAAATCCGATCATATTACAGGATAACAACAACATCAACGTTTTTATGTGGAACTTATAAATTATACGTGAGCTTGGTTTTAACCGCAGAGGGATGCTTAAACAGATCATCCAGAAGTGACCGAAAATTAAGATTAGATCTCAGCCATTGATTGTAAATATAAATAAAAACAGGGTTTCTTATGCTGGGGAAACTGCCTGACTTGATATTTTTCTTTTCAAGCCTCTCTATATCAGGTCCCCAAAATGTACTTGGTTATTTTTGAGTTTTCGGGGAGTTTTATCTATATAAACATTTTCTAATGGCTACTAGGTACCTACCTAAATCTGTTTCATGAGCTTAAGCAGACTGGAAAATGGCCAGGCTATTTTTGCTAAACAGAGTAATTATCATGAATAAAGTACTTCGATGGACGTTACTTTAGTCCCATGTTGTTCACATCTATATTTACATCTTAACCGGCTGCCTGGCGGAGCGACTGCGGCATTTTGATTTTCAGTTGCTGAATCAGGTCATAAATGTGATGAATATTTAAACTCACTTTGGCACGGGTACAGGCCACATAAAGTAATCTTAATTCTTCATCACTAATTTTATGGTCTTTTTCATTCAGCTTGAATTGATAGTCATCTTCAATATGAACCCGATCCCACTCCAGACCTTTGGCTTTGTGCGCCGTGGAAATAATATAGTCAGCCTGGGCAATCGGGGTAATTTTAGCCAGGGCTTTTTTCAGCGGATCGGTGCCATGCTCGTCCACCAGTTTGACCAGTGGCTTGATGTCACTGCCTTCATTGGTTTCACAGTATTCATGGACATCATGCCAGGAGTTAAACCAGGCCAGTTCCGGCACATCAACCACACGCTTGCCCTGTTTTAGTATAGCAGCCGCATCGACAAAGCGATTCAGTTTGACATGATCGGCCTGCAGGCTGACTTTGTCACCGCGTACCAGTCCGGCCAGTAGCAATTCCATGGCCCGGGCATTGGTCCGACATAAAATTGCATCACGCATTTTGGTATGCGGTTTATTCACGACTTTAGAATCTAACAACGGATTGCCCAGCAAAGGCACAGTCTCATTGAGGGCACCTAAAATGGCATTGGCATTCAGGGCAATTTCAGGACCAAAACGAAATGAGGTGGTCAGACGTGATTCAGGCAGAGGCAGTTGCTGCATGGCATTGACTGCACCGCGCCAGGCATAGATCTGCTGATGCGCATCTCCGACATAAATCACTTGGGTGCTGCGCTGTTTCAGTAGAATTCCCAGCATTAAGGGATCGGCATCCTGAGCTTCATCGAATAGCACATAATCGGCCGGAATATTCGGCTCAGACAGTGCCCAGAGTTTCAGGTAAATGTCATGACCAATGCCGGCCTGATGATTTGGATCAATCGACTCTAGCCAGCGCCGTTCGACTGCCGGATAAAGCTTCTGCTGCAAGGTCTCGATATCATCCGGATGTAGCCAGCTTGGCGCCTGAATATGCCGCGGGGCAGGATACTGCGAACTGGTCGAACAGAAATAGCCGACCGCATTGGCGACCAAGCTTGCCAGTCTTGATGGCATCAAGACATATTTCTCATAGCGTCCGCCCATCATGCGGCGCATAGTCATCGGTTCAAGCCGGTACTCTTTGGCAATAAAACTCGGACTCAAGCGTGGCAGACGCAGCTTGTCGGTCACTCCACGTGGAACACTGCGAAATGCCAGCGAGTGAAAAGTCCGGCAATCCACGCCCCGGTGGAACCTGGCCTGCGCTTCACTGGCAATGGCTTTGTTAAAGGCCAGATACATGCCACGTCTTTGCGGCATGGCATCACTGATCATTTGCAGGGTAGTCGTTTTACCTGTACCTGCATAGGCAATCACCTTAAAGGATTTGCCCAGACGTGCGTTATCAATGGCAGTCGCCTGCTCATAGGTCGCGGTCGGTTTTTTTAAATCAGACACAGATGAATTCAAGGCTTAATGCTGACGGTTGGCTTTTTCAACCAGACCAGACAAGCCTTGGCGACGTGCCAGTTCATTTAATACCAATTGCACATCCAGGTCGAAATAACCGAGCATGACGATGGTATGGAACCAAAGATCTGCCACTTCATAGATCAGATCATTTTTATGGTCTGCCGAAGCATCCTGATCAAAGTCTTTGGCTGCCAGCACAGTTTCAAAGCTTTCTTCACCCACTTTTTCCAGAATCTTGTTCAGGCCTTTATGGTAGAGCTTGGCTACATAAGAGGAATCCGGATCGGCCTGTTTGCGTTCTGCCATCATTTGTCCCAGATAAGACAAGACTTCGACCTGTTCAGATTGGGCGGTTGATGCTTCCATCGCCAGCGTATGCGGATTCGTAGATTTTTCGCCATAAATCGCAGATGGATCTTTCAGCTGTGCATCGACAATTTCCCAGCCATTTGGCGTGAGTTTGCGATAGAAACATGATTCGCGACCGGTATGGCAGGCGATACCGCCATGCTGTTCAATTTGCAGCACAATCACGTCGGCATCACAGTCCAGACGGATTTCATGTACAGTCTGAAAATGTCCTGATTCTTCACCCTTATGCCATAATTTGTTGCGTGAACGGGAGAAATACACTGCCTGATTTTTTTCGGCAGTTAAAGCCAATGCTTCACGGTTCATCCAGGCCACCATCAACACACGTCCAGTTTGATGATGCTGGGCAATGGCAGGGACTAATCCTTGTTCGTTAAATTTTACTTCATCGAGCCATTGCACATTGTTCATAAGGGTTTCCATCATTTCAATCAAAATATAAAAATACGGATAGGAAATATCCGCTGATAGTGTACGTGATCTCGCAGCATTTGCGGCAAAAATCTGTGTTGTTCAGGACAGGCTGTGTCGTGGTTTTTTAAATCAGTCCACTTTATTTCAGATCTTGTAAAAATGAGACAGAGAAAAGCCGCCTAGTTGGCGGCTCGTATTGCGATTCAATTATCCATATGAAAAATTACCAGTGTTCGCCCGGGAACAGACGCGCATATGCTTTTTGCACCAAGTTCAATTTTTGTGGCTGACCCACAGATGCAGTTGAACTTGGGAACAGGTTGAAACCAATGGACATCAAGACATTGTTGATATCTGGCGCAATGGAATAGGTAATGGATGCCAGACGACCCAAACCGGTCGCGACTTTCTTCGGGCGCTTCATGATTGCATAGGCAATCAGGTCGGCCGCCTGTTCTGGAGAAAGCGTTGGAACATATTTATAGATTTTGGTCGGTGCAATCATCGGGGTACGCACTAAAGGCATATAAACCGAGGTGATTGCAATTTTATGCGCATGTACTTCAGCAGACAGGCAGCGGCTAAAGGCATCCAGCGCAGCTTTTGATGCAACATAGGCTGAAAAGCGGGTCGCATTGGCCAACACGCCAATTGAACTGATATTGATGATATGACCCGCGCGGCGAATCATCATTTGTGGCAGGATATTCATTACCAGACGCACCGCACCAAAATAATTCAGCTGCATGGTACGCTCGAAATCATGGAAACGATCTACCGATTCATGTACGGCACGGCGAATCGAACGGCCTGCATTATTAATCAGGATATCAATATGGTCGACTGAAGCAATGATCTGCTTGGAGACTTCGTCAATCGCTTCCATATTGTTTAAATCACATGGAAATATCGAGGCTTTACCGCCTTTTGCTTCAATTTCTGATTTTACTTGTTCTAGGGTTTCTTGAGTACGGGCTACCAGTAAAACATGGGCACCTGCATCGGCTAATTGATGTGCTGTGGTTAGGCCAATACCGCTGGATGCACCAGTAATCAGCACGGTTTTACCTGCAACACACTTTTCCAGTTGTTTGAGTAGTCTAGTTTTCACGTTTGTTATCCCTAATTTGAAGTCTGCGTTCAAATTATTTTTATTAAAGGTCTATGGCGCTCTAACAGAAGACGAGAGCGAAGGTGAGTACGGATATGATAACTAATTCTTCAGGAAAATCTATACATTAAATTATTGAAATTAAAATAAAAATTAGAGTAATTGCTCTATTTGTGTTCGCTATTTCATTTAACTTTTATCATGAAAATAAAAAGTAAAGCAAGTGGCTGTTTTAGAAAATAAATAAAAAAACCTCATCAGAAATGATAAGGTTTCGGGTCAGTTCTAAGCACTGCTTTAAACGGCGGCCAATGCCTGTTCCAGATCGGCAATCAGGTCGTCAATATGCTCAATTCCAATGGAAAGTCGTACCATATCTTCACTGACACCGGCAGATTTCAGTTCTTCAGCATTCAGCTGACGATGGGTGGTGGTGGCAGGATGACAGGCCAGACTTTTGGCATCACCGATATTGACCAGACGGGTGAACAGCTGCAGGGCATCAATAAAACGTGTGCCCCCTTCAAGGCCATGCTGCACACCGAAAGTCAGAATGGCAGACGGTTTACCTTTCACATATTTCTGTGCCAAGGCATGCTGTGGATGATCTTTCAGGCCAGCGTAATTGACCCATTTCACTTTAGGATGTTTTTGCAGATATTCAGCGACTTTCAGTGCGTTTTCGGTATGACGTTCCATTCGCAGGCTTAAGGTTTCCAGACCTTGCAGAATCAGAAACACATTTTGTGGACTAATCGCAGCGCCGGTATTACGCAGCGGCACTACACGCGCACGTGCGATATATGCTGCTTCCCCCAAAACTTCAACATAGTTCACGCCGTGGTAACTTGGATCTGGTGTATTGAGGGCAGGGAAGCGTTCAGGATATTTACCCCACGGGAATTTGCCGCTATCCACAATGATGCCGCCAATGGAATTGCCATGACCACCGATATATTTGGTCAGGGAATGCACGATAATATCTGCACCGAAATCGAAAGATTTTTGAAGTACTGGGGTGGCAACAGTATTGTCGACAATGACCGGCACGCCATATTCGTGCGCAATTTTAGAGATTTCTTCCAGATCAATAATATTACCCAGCGGGTTACCAATCGATTCCACAAAAACCAGTTTGGTTTTTTCATCAATCAGGTCATGCAGACTTTCCGGTTTTTCATAATCAAAGAAACGGACTTCAATACCTTGTTTGGGCAGGGTGTGGGCAAAAAGATTATAGGTACCTCCGTAAAGCGTCGATACCGAAGCAATATTGTCCCCAGCTTCAGCAATGGTCTGAATTGCATAGGTAATCGCAGCCATGCCAGAGGCCAAAGCTAGTGCACCAATTCCACCCTCGAGCGCTGCTACACGTTGTTCAAGTACTGCAGTGGTCGGGTTCATAATCCGGGTATAGATATTTCCCTGTACCTTTAAATCAAACAAATCGGCCCCATGTTGTGTATTGTCAAAGGCATAAGATGTGGTTTGATAAATTGGTACAGCCACTGCTTTAGTGGTTGCTTCGGGGGTATAGCCTGCGTGAATCGCTAAAGTTTCTGCTTTATAACTCATTCTGTTTGATCTTCTTGTTTAAGCTTATGGCTTGAGTGTAGCATTTTTACATATAAGTAAAAGTGCAATTTTATTGAAATGAATATATGAAATATTCATATACCAGTCTGGATTTAATCCGGTTATTTTACTGAAAACGGTTGTTTAAAAAAACATCAGCAATAAACTTGTAACAATGCATGCAAGTTCATGGCAATGGCTTATGTTTTTGCTGCTTTCTGCGTATAATAGCCGATTATTTTTTCGCTCATTTTTGAGCTGGGGTCGTTGTTCTAACCCTATTTGGTTTTTCAGTTGAGGAGTCCTACGTGGCCCAATATATTTACACGATGAACCGAGTGTCGAAGATGGTTCCGCCTAAGCGCGAAATCCTGAAAGACATCTCCTTATCATTTTTCCCAGGCGCTAAAATTGGTGTGCTTGGTTTAAACGGTGCAGGTAAATCTACCTTGCTTCGTATTATGGCGGGCGTAGATAAAGATTTCTCTGGTGAAGCGCGTGCACAGCCGGGTATTAAAATCGGTTATCTTGAGCAAGAACCACCTTTAGATGAAACCAAAGACGTTCGTGGAAATGTCGAAGATGGTTTACGTGAACCGCTTGATGCTTTAGCGCGTCTGGATGAAGTCTTTGCTGAATATGCAGCAGAAGATGCGGATTTCGATGCGCTTGCGAAAGAACAAGAAAAGCTTGAAGCAATTATCCAGACCTGGGATGCGCATAACCTTGCGAACCAGATGGATCAGGCTGCTGCGGCATTGAACCTGCCAGCTTGGGATGCAGATGTATCTAAGCTTTCAGGTGGTGAACGCCGTCGTGTGGCACTGTGCCGTTTACTTCTGTCTAAGCCGGACATGTTACTTCTAGACGAACCGACGAACCATTTGGATGCTTCATCTGTGGCTTGGTTGGAACGTTTCCTGAAAGACTTCCCGGGTACCATCGTAGCCATTACGCATGACCGTTACTTCCTGGATAACGTGGCTGAATGGATTCTTGAGCTTGACCGTGGTATGGGTATTCCATATCAAGGTAACTATTCTTCTTGGCTTGAGCAGAAAAATGCCCGTTTAGAGCAAGAGAACAAGCAAGAAGAATCTTTTGCTAAGGCGTTGAAAAAAGAACTTGAATGGGTTCGTTCGAATGCCAAAGGCCAGCAAAAGAAAAACAAAGCGCGTATGGAGCGTTTTGAAGAGCTTAACTCACGCGAATTCCAGCAGCGTAACGAAACTTCTGAAATCTACATTCCACCTGGTCCACGTCTGGGCAACAAGGTTGTAGAAGTTGAAGGCATCAGCAAATCGTTTGGTGATCGTTTACTGTACAAAGATTTAACATTCACGGTACCACCTGCCGCAATTGTGGGTATCGTGGGTGAAAACGGTGCAGGTAAAACCACACTGTTCCGTATGATGACGGGCGAACTGCAACCTGATACCGGTACGGTAACACTGGGTGAATCAGTGAAAGTAGCGTATGTCGGTCAGATCCGTGACACCTTAGATAACAACAAAACCGTCTGGGAAGAAGTTTCTGGTGGTTTGGATATCTTGAAGATTGGCGAATACGAAATCGCATCACGTGCATATATCGGTCGTTTTAACTTTAAAGGTCAAGATCAGCAAAAACGCGTAGGTCAATTGTCTGGTGGTGAGCGTAACCGTTTACAACTTGCGAAAATCCTGCAAATGGGCGCTAACGTTATCCTACTCGATGAACCATCAAACGACTTGGATATCGAAACCTTACGTGCACTTGAGGATGCAATTCTTGTATTCCCGGGTACAGTCATGGTGATCTCGCATGACCGTTGGTTCCTAGACCGTATTGCAACACATATCTTGTCATTCGAAGGTGAAACACCTGAATTCTTCACCGGTAACTATGCTGAATTCGAAGCATATCGCCGTAAACGTGATGGTGATGACTTGGTCACGAAGCGTCAAAAATATCGCAAAATCGGTGCTTAATAACCCTAAATTTTGTAAATAAAAAAACCAGCCTCAGGGCTGGTTTTTTTATACTTATTGCATGCTGAAGGGTAAATTAGACTTCCCACTCATGATTGCATTCACGGCATTTCCATTTCTTTTGTGTTTGCATAAATGCCTGCATTGAAATTTTAAAATCAGGTAAGTCCTTATAGAACATAAAGCCTGCGATCAAAGAAAGAATAAAGACGATCACAGTTGCAGTCTGTAAAGTCGTACCTGCACCATCGCCAAAAATCCACATCGCAATGCTAATAATCACCAGCAATAACAAAAGGAACAGGGCGGGTACCAGAAACATTAGGCTTTTAGGAACCACGGGGCGTGGAGCTGCTTGACCTGGCTGGGCCACCGGCATGATTTTCGGGCTTTGACACTTAGGGCAACGATATTGCATTACAACTCCAAAATTCTAAATTACTGATTATTTTATCGGAAGATGCGAAGAAACCGAAATATTGCCCAACATAAAATATACAGGCAATAAAAAACCCAAGTCGCAATGCTTGGGTTTTTTATAAGATGACCATAATATATTATGGTCATCTTGAATATGGCGTCCCTACGGGGATTCGAACCCCGGTTACCGCCGTGAAAGGGCGATGTCCTAGGCCTCTAGACGATAGGGACAATTGAGGCAAATAACACAGCTAAAGCAAGACTTGATTTGGTGGAGTCAAGGAGGATCGAACTCCTGACCTCTACAATGCCATTGTAGCGCTCTACCAACTGAGCTATGACCCCAGTCTGTGTGAGCGCTATATTAGGGATATCGCGCTCACACGTCAACACAAAAATTAATTAAGCTTGATCAACTGCTTCATTTTTCGGCAACTTTAAGCTTTCATTGAGTTTTTCCCAGACTTTCAGCTCTTTTTTGCTTGGACCACCGACAATTTCCAGCGCATGACGTAAACGTGCAAAGGTTAAATCAGGACCAATGGTCACCATCGTTTGCATCACGGGTGTAGACGCAGTCGAACCGGCGATCGCAATAAAGAACGCAGGCATGAAATCACGTAACTTGATTTCCATCTGTGTCGCCAAGTCCATCAAGGTCTGGCTCACCGTGTCGTTATTCCAAGTAAACAGGCTTTCTAAACGCCAAATTGCGAATTGAAGACTTTGACGCACTTGCTCTTCAGACAGTTTTTTGCTTACAAACTGTTCTTTGCTCAGGGTCGGGAAGTGGTTGAAGTAATGTGCCGACCAGTTCACCGCTTCAGACAGCAGGTTAATACGCGGTTGAATCGCAGCTGCAATTTCTTCCAGTTTTGCGCGGTCTGCTTTCCAGGCCAATAAGGTGTCAAGTAATTCAGCCGGGCTGAGTGCCTTGATCCATTGACCATTTAACCAGTTCAATTTCTCTACATCAAAGATTGGGCCGCCCAAAGAGACACGTTTAATATCAAAATGCTCAATCATTTCTGCCAAAGTGAATTTTTCACGTTCATCTGGCATTGACCAACCCATACGACCCAAGTAGTTCAACAGGGCTTCAGGCAGTACGCCGATATCTTTGTAGTAGTTGATTGATGTTGGGTTCTTACGTTTAGATAATTTAGATTTATCCGGGTTACGTAAAAGTGGCATGTGGCACAGCACAGGCATTTCCCAGCCGAAATATTGGTAAAGAAGCTGATGTTTCGGTGCAGATGGAATCCATTCTTCACCACGAATCACGTGGGTGATTTGCATTAAATGGTCATCCACCACGTTTGCTAAGTGGTAGGTTGGGAGGCCATCGGTTTTCAGCAGAATCTGCATGTCTACTTGCGCCCATGGAATTTCCACTTCGCCACGCAGCATGTCATTAAATTTACATACGCCTTCAGTTGGGACTTTCATGCGAATCACATGTGGTTCGCCAGCGGCCAAACGGCGCTCAACTTCTTCTTGTGAAAGTTGTAGACCGCGACCGTCATAACGAGGCGTTTCACCACGTGCCTGCTGTTCTGAACGCATCTGATCGAGTTCTTCTGCAGTTGCGAAACAGTAGAAAGCATGTCCTTTTTCTACCAGTTCAAGTGCATATTGCTTATAGATATCCATACGTTCGGACTGACGGTAAGGCGCATGTGGACCACCTACATCAGGACCTTCTGACCAGTTTAAGCCCAACCAGCGCAATGAATCCAGGATCATTTTCTCAGATTCAGGCGTTGAGCGGAGTTGGTCGGTATCTTCGATACGAAGAATGAATTCACCACCGTGCTGTTTAGCAAAACATAAGTTAAACAGGGCGATATAGGCAGTCCCTACATGCGGAAAACCAGTAGGAGAAGGTGCAATACGAGTACGAACAGTCATAGCCGGATCTAATCTTGAATATAAAATTGTAACTATTATAGCGAAAAAGCCACATCACTTAATGCTTTATTCAACATTGAGTAATGTGGCTTTTAAATCTGTACGTATTCAGCTCTTTTGGTACTGATTAAGAGTGATCGCTCGAAAAAATACTTTGGACAAAGCGGGTGAAGCGGTAATTCTGTTCTGCAAAGAAATTTTGCGAAGGTGCGACTTTAAATGCAGTCAAGACTTTGAGATTATCTTCTGTTTGAAGTGTTTTTTCAGTTTTTTGTTGCTGAATCGCTTTTTCAATCGGCGAAGTCTTGCTTTCAACAGTGCTTACTGTAGGCTTCGGCAAATCTGTCTTCACAACCACGGCATGACCGAGTTGAATCGAGAACAACATAATCAGGCTTAGGATGCTGGCTGTGAATAATGTAAATTTCATATCCAAACTTCCTCCTTACTTCGGGTTGGTTTTATTTTGTTAAAAATGTTTTTTTAATACTCTGCCTACAATTTAATCACAGTTGATCATAAAGAAGTAGAACCAAGTCACATTTTTTACAAAAGAAATAATATAACTCTGTGGAAAATTACTAAAAAAACGTAATTTCCTGTTTTAGTGGCCTATTTTTAACAGAAAACTGTGAAGACAACGTGAAGAACTGTCTTATATTGTAGCAGAAGATTAATTTTATGGCGAAATATGTAT
The DNA here is from genome assembly GCF_048147885.1 of Acinetobacter sp. 228. Taxonomy (NCBI): domain Bacteria; kingdom Pseudomonadati; phylum Pseudomonadota; class Gammaproteobacteria; order Moraxellales; family Moraxellaceae; genus Acinetobacter; species Acinetobacter sp. 228. Next base: position 170,181 of record NZ_JAYWYV010000006.1, on the reverse strand, counting down.
CCGGATTTAATTGTTAGGAGATATCTCAAAATCAGAAATAGATTATAAATATTATTATAAGCATATGATTGTTAGGTTTATTTTTGATTTGTATAGTGCAGATCATATAAACAATGAGTTACATATGATGAAAAGAATAATAGCATCAGCAATCTTGACAATTATAGCAGGAACAGCAGTACAGAATTCCATCGCCAAAGATTTCCTGAATGTATCTTATGACCCGACCCGTGAGTTTTATCAGGAGTATAACGAAGAATTTGGCAAGTTCTGGAAGCAGAAAACCGGACAGACGGTTAATTTTAAGCAATCACATGGCGGTTCAGGCAAGCAGGCACGTTCAGTGGTCGACGGTTTGCAGGCCGATGTGGTGACCTTGGCATTGGCCAATGATATCGAAGAAATTGTCAAAGCAGGTTTAATCGAGAAAGGCTGGCAAAAAGAGTTTCCGAGCAATTCGGCACCTTATACTTCTACGATCGTATTTCTAGTACGTAAAAGTAATCCAAAGCAAATTCAAGACTGGAATGATCTAACCAAACCGGGCGTAGAAATTATTACCCCAAATCCCAAAACCGGGGGTGCACCGCGCTGGATCTACCTGTCTGCTTGGGGTTATGCACTGAAACAACCTGGCGGTAATGATGCTAAGGCCAAAGAGCTGGTGAAAAAGCTCTATAGCAATGTCAAAGTACTCGACTCCGGTGCGCGTGGTTCGCTGACCACTTTTGCCGAGCGCGGTATCGGGGATGTGCTTTTATCCTGGGAAAATGAAGCCTTGCTGGCAACACAAGGCTTGGGTAAAGACAAGTACGACATCGTCTATCCATCGATTTCAATTCTGGCCGAGCCATCGGTGGCAATTGTCGATAAAAACGTGAATAAAAATGGCACGGCCCATCTGGCAAAAGGCTATTTAAACTATTTATATTCACCGAAAGGACAGGAGCTGGCTGCGAAATATTTCTTCCGTCCGCGGGACGCCAAAGTCGCTGTTAAATATTCAGCCCAATTCCCGAACATCCAGACCTTCACCATTGATAAAGTCTTTGGCGGCTGGGCCAAAGCGCAAAAAACGCATTTTATCAATGGGGCGATTTATGATCAGATTTATAATGAAAAAAGATAGCTAAACAGCGGTTTAGAATGAGATAAAGAAAATGGTCAAGTTATTATCCATTTTCTTTATATCTAATGCATAAAATTCTATATATTAGAGATAAGTAGAATAATAATTAACTTTTTCTTTTAAAAACAAAATACTAATCAAGAAAAACCTTTCATTCTATCGTGTTGCACTAGTAGCGGGTGAATTGCGATAAATGATTTTATTTCATATAGTTATAACCAATGAAGATAAACTCCCTGTTACTATGAAAACTCAATTCAAATCGTTGTTTAGTGCTGCCTTATTGGTGGCCGGTTTAGGCATGACTGCAACTGCCGCTCAAGCCGCAGACCGTCAATTTCTAAATGTGTCTTATGATGCCACACGCGAGTTCTACGACGAATTTAACAAATCATTCGGCGCTTACTGGAAGAACCGGACTGGTCTGGATGTGAATTTCAAGCAGTCACATGGCGGTTCGGGCAAACAGGCACGTTCTGTGGTCGATGGTTTGAAAGGTGATGTGGTGACTTTGGCGCTGGCCAATGACATTGAAGAAATTGTGAAATCTGGTCAGATTCAGCCAGGCTGGCAAAAGGAATTTCCTCATAACTCGGCACCTTATACCTCAACGATCGTATTCATGGTCCGCAAGGGCAACCCGAAAGGCATCAAGGACTGGAAAGATTTGACCAAGCCAGGGGTGCAAATTATTACCCCGAACCCGAAAACCGGTGGCTTACCGCGTTGGGTGTATCTGTCTGCATGGGGTTATGCCGAGAAACAGCCGGGTGGTAACAAAGCCAAGGCGCAGGATTTTGTTGGCAAGCTTTATAAGAACGTCAAAGTAATGGATTCTGCTGCACGGGCTTCAATGACCACCTTTGCTGAGCGTGGTATTGGCGATGTATTACTGACCTGGGAAAATGAAGCCTTGGTCACGCAAAAAACCTTGGGTAAAGACAAGTTTGATATCGTTTATCCATCGATTACGATTTTGACTGAACCCTCAGTAGCGATTGTGGATCGTACCGTAGATAAAAATGGCAATAAATGGTTAGCAACCGGTTATATCAATTACCTGTATTCACCATTGGGTCAGGAAATGGCTGCTAAGCATTTCTATCGTCCACGTAATGAAAAAGTATTGGCCAAATATTCGGCACAGTTCCCGAAAATCAAAACCTTTACCATTGATGAGGTCTTTGGTGGTTGGGCCAATGCACAGAAAACCCATTTTGCCAATGGTGCAATTTTTGACCAGATTTATAACAGCAAGCGTTAATTGATCTGCGAAGTCATCTTGCTGATAAAAAAAGCCTCCTGAACTGGAGGCTTTTTTTGTGGCAGAAAATGCTAAAACGGTTTTCTCTATGGAAAGTAATATTTATCTACAAAAAGTCGTTTGGAGCTTTGCTCAAACAGGGTGATAATGTGCAGTTAAATTTTTCCCCCTACTGATTGAGTTTTTATGTCACATATTTCTGTATTACTTCACGAAACGATTGATGCCTTGTTGGCGGGTCGCAATACGGGAACTTATGTGGATGGAACCTTTGGCCGGGGCGGACATACGCGTTTATTGCTGTCTAAATTAGATGAACATGCACGTGTTTATGCCTTTGATAAAGACCCACAGGCACTGGCGGTGGCGGCCGAACTCGAACAAGAAGATTCACGTTTTAAAATTATCCATGCCAGCTTTGCTGATCTGAAAGAGGCATTGGCTGAACTGGCTATTGAACAAGTTGATGGGGTAATGGCGGATCTGGGTGTTTCTTCACCACAGCTGGATCAGGCTGAACGTGGCTTCAGTTTTATGAAAGATGGCCCGCTGGATATGCGTATGGACAACTCGCAAGGTCCAACGGCAGCAGAATGGCTGACCCAGATTGAAGAAGAAGCACTGGCGAATATCATTTTTAAATATGGTGAAGAGCGTTATAGTCGCCGTATTGCCAAGGCTATTAAGGCTGCCGGATATATTGATACCACGGCCAAGCTGGCCGAGATCGTAAAAGTAGCGCACCCGAAATGGGAAAAAAACAAGCATGCTGCGACCCGTACTTTCCAGGCGATTCGTATTGCTATTAACAAGGAATTAGAAGATATTGAAATCTTCTTGCCTCAGGCGGTAGAAATCTTGAAGCCGCAAGGGCGTTTGGCGGTGATTAGTTTCCATTCACTGGAAGACCGCTTGATTAAACAATTTATTCAAAAAGAGTCAACGCTTGAAGAGGATTCAGGCTGGGGAATGCCACAACAACAGAAAGATACGCGACGTTTGAAGAAAGTTGCTCGTGTTAAAGCCAGTGAGGAGGAGGTTAAAGCCAATCCCCGTTCACGTAGCGCATGGCTCCGGGTAGCAGAACGTTTAGCTTAATAGGCAGATCATGAGAACGGAAGTGGTTGATAAAAAAACAGAAAAATTGTGGCTGAAAAAAGTTGCAATTTATCTCATGCTGATACTGATGGTCTTTGTCAGTGCAGTATTTGTGGTATTTCAGGTGTTTGAATACCGTCAGGACAACAGAAAGCTAAGTACTTATCTGCGTGAGCGCGATGATCTCAATGCGGAGTGGGGCCGTTTGCTGATTGAACAGCAAACTTTTGGCGCGACGGCACAGATCGGTACGCGTGCAGTGACACAGTTGCGTATGTATTCCCCTCCGGTTTCACAGAGTGTGGTGATTTCCTTACCACAAACTTCAGATGAGAAAAAATAAGGCTAGCGTTCGGACATGGTAGACAAGAGAAAGAAGCAACCGGTACGTAAAAAACAATCGGTCACCGACAAAAATGCCTCAAATGTTTATATCAATCGTTTTTACATCATGTGGGCGGTGGTGTTGCTGTGTTTCGTGACACTGATTTGCCGTGCCTTCTATGTGCAGATTATTAATAAAGATTTTTTGCAGAATAAAGCCAATGCCAATATTTTAAGAACCAATACCATCAAGGCGATGCGTGGCGTGATTTATGACCGTAATGGGATTCCATTGGCGATCAGTACTCCGATCATGAAAATTGTGATTGATCCACGTGATTATTTTGACAATAAAAAGCTCTATGATGAAACCATGCTGGCGCTGGAAAAAGAACCGAATAGCCGTAAACTCAAACGCCAGTTGCCGGATAAAAACCTGAATCTGGATGAGCTGGCTGATGCAGTCGGTATGGATCGGGCAGAACTGCGCAAAAAAATGCAAGAACGTCCGCGTTCACGTTATCTGATCCTGAAAAAAGAAGTTCCGCCACAACAGGCCGAACTGATCATGAAGCGTAATTTTCAGGGCGTATATACCGAGAAAAACTATAAGCGCTATTATCCGCAGCCGCAGCCAAACTCTCAGATTATTGGCCTGACCAATAGTGAGGGCATAGGGATTGAAGGTCTGGAAATGCAGCTGAATTCCCGTCTTTCCGGCAAGGATGGCGAGCAGCAGATCATTCGCGATAAGAAAGGCAACCGGATTAAAGAACCGGAAGTGATTAAAGAAGTTGAACCGGGCGAAAATATTACCTTAAGTATCGACTCGCGTCTGCAATATATCATGTACCGTGAGCTGACTGCGGCCGGAGTTGCCAACAATGCCCGTTCGGCGACTGCGATTGCTGTAGATGTCAAAACCGGTGAAATTCTGGCGCTGTCTTCATGGCCATCGTATAACCCGAATGACAAAAACAGCCTGCTTAACAAGGATGCCATGCGTAACCGCGGGGCGGTCGATTCCTTCGAACCGGGTTCGACCATGAAGCCGTTAACCGTGGCAATGGCGCTGGAAAGTGGCAAATATACAGCGAATTCAGTGGTGAATACCACACCGGGCAGTATGCGGGTAGGTAATCATACCATTCGTGATACCCATAATTACGGTCAGTTGACTCTGGGTGGTATTATCCAGAAATCATCTAACGTTGGTGTGGCCAAACTGGCCTTGTCGCTGCCGTATGAAACCTTGCCGACCTTCTATAAACGTTTGGGTTTTGGTCAGCGGTCAGCAGTGAAATTCCCGGGTGAAAGTGCCGGTCTGATTCTGCCTCCTAGCAAATGGAATGTGTCAGAAGTGGCGACCATGTCCTATGGTTATGGTCTGAATGCGACGGTACTTCAGCTGGCTGATGCCTATGCCATGCTGGCCAATAAAGGCGTAAAAATGCCGCTAAGTCTGTATAAGCTGGAAGAACAGCCGCAGGGTGAACAGATGATCGATGCCAATATTGCCGATCAGGTGCTGATGATGATGGAAACCGCAACCTTGCCAGGTGGTACGGCGACTCGCGCGACCATTCCAGGCTATCGCGTGGCAGGTAAAACCGGTACTGCACATAAGCTGCGTGCTGACCGTAAAGGTTATTCGACCAATGAATACCGGGCTTTATTTGCCGGTGTAGCACCCGTCAGTGATCCACGGATCGCCATGGTGGTGGTGGTAGAAAACCCACAGGGTACCTACTATGGGGGTACCGTATCTGCACCAGTCTTTGCCCGGGTGATGCAGGAATCTCTGCGTCTCCTGAATGTCCCTTTGGACAAACCTTTAGAAACTCCCAAAGTCCAGTAAATAGGTGATCAATGTCTATTACATTTCAAGATATCTACACCTCTCATGAGGCCACTGACTGGATGAAGCAATCCTTTCAGGGCTTCGAGCTGGATAGTCGTAAAGTCAAACCGGGACAGATTTTTATTGCCCTGACCAGTCTGTCTCAACCGGAAAAAACTGCTCAATTTGCCCAGAAAGCCTTAGAGCAGGGTGCATTGGCCGTGATTTCAGAAAATGAGCTGGAGGTATCTCCAAATCTGGTAGTGGCAGATGTACGTCATCTGATGGGGCAGTGGCAAAAGCAGTATTTGCAAGCGACTCAACCTGTTCAAGCTGCTCGAATTCTGGCAGTTACCGGCACCAATGGTAAAACCACGATTTCTCGCTTGGTGGCTGAATTCATCATGCTGCAAGGTAAAGCCTGTGCAGTGATGGGTACCACAGGTAACGGGATTTTACCAAATCTGGAAGCATCTTCGCATACCACCCTGGATGCCTTGCAACTGCAAAATGCCTTGCATGGCTATGCGCAGGCCGGTGCGGAGTTTGCCTCGATTGAAGCCAGTTCGCATGGTCTGGAACAAGGCCGCTTGAATGGTTGTGATATCGAGATTGCGGGTTACAGCAATTTGAGTCGTGACCATCTGGATTATCACGGAACACTGCAAGCTTATGCAGAAGCAAAGTCAGGTTTATTCCGGTTTGAATCTTTAAAAGTGGCTGTTATCAATATCGATGATGAACATGCACAGATCATGCTGGATGCTGCGAAAAATAATCCGGCACAGCCTAAAATTTTGACTTATTCCACCAAGCAAAAAGCGGATTATCAGGTTCAGGATATTCAGTACAGCATTTCAGGTGCAACCTTTATACTAAAAACTGCTTCTGCTGAATATATTGTTAACAGTCCATTGCTGGGTCATTTTAATATTGAAAATCTGGTCGCCAGTCTGATCATGGCTGAGCAGGCCGAATTTGACTTGGAAAGTTTGATTGCAACTGTGCCACAGCTCAAAGGTGCGCCCGGTCGCATGCAGGTACTGCGTGATGGCGAGCGCCTGTTTGTGGTGGATTATGCCCATACCCCGGATGCACTGACTCAGGTTCTGGTGACCTTGAAACGGCATGTCTCGCAAAATCTCTGGGCAGTTTTCGGCTGTGGTGGCGACCGTGATCGCGGTAAACGTCCACTGATGACCCAAGCTGCATTAGAGGGTTCTGATATCGCAGTTCTCACTTCTGATAATCCGCGGACCGAAGATCCGGCACAAATTTTTGCTGATATGAAAAATTGCATCGATTTTTCCGGCAAAACCTATCATGAAATTCATGACCGTCGTGAAGCAATCAAGTTTGCGGTTAAACAGGCGCAGGCGGGTGATATTGTGGTGATTGCAGGGAAGGGTCACGAAAATTATCAGGAAATTGATGGCGTACGTCACTGGTTTGATGACGTGATCGAAGTGCAGGCTGCGATTGATGCCCAGCATTGCAACACAGATACCGCCTATTCAGCGTATTAGGATTCAGATATGCATACCTCAACAACAAGTACTGCGGCGCTGGAGCCGTGGAGCATAGAGCAATTACAGCAGGCCACCCAAGGCTACTGGCTGAATGATAAAAAGCCTGCAGGCCAGATCAAGCGAATTTTGACCGACTCACGTGATGCAGAATCAGGTGATGCTTTTCTGGCGCTGAAAGGCGAGCGTTTTGACGCGCATGATTTTATTGCGCAAGTGGCGGCTCAAGGTTGTGAGATTGCCATTGTAAGCCGGCCGGTGGATGCTGATATTTGCCAGCTGGTGGTAGAAGATACCCGTCTGGCATTGGGATTGTTGGGTGCTTATCGCCGTCAGCAGAATCCTCAGCTCAAAGTGATTGCACTGACCGGCAGCAGTGGCAAGACCACGACTAAGGAAATGCTGGGGAGCATCCTGTCTCGTCTTGCGCCGACCTTGGTGACACGTGGTAATTTGAATAATGACCTTGGTGTGCCAGTGATGTTGCTTGAGTTGCGTCCTGAACATCAATATGCGGTGATGGAACTCGGTGCAAGTCATCAGGGTGAAATTGATTACACTTCCAACATGGTGCAGCCGCATGTAGCCGGAATTATTAATATTGGTACGGCACACTTGGGTGAATTTGGCGGCCGTGACGGGATTTGCCGTGCAAAATCCGAAATTTATGCGCATATCTCTGAGACTTCGATTATTCCTGCTGTCGATGATTTTGCTGAAGCTATTCGTGCTGCAGTAAGAACTGAAAAAAGCTTGAGTTTTGGTACGGGTGGTGAAGTCTATGCCAGCGATATGGTGCTTGAAGCTCAATCTTCAAGCTTCACACTGAATACGCCACAAGGCTCGAAAACAGTTCGGTTGCCATTTGCCGGCGAGCATAATGTCGAGAATGCCACAGCTGCCGCTGCATTTGCCTTGGCGATCGGTATTAATCTTGATGATATCGTGGCTGGTCTGGAACAGGCAGTCGGTGCCAAAGGTCGCTTAAACTTTATTCCGCACAAAGAATTTTTATTTATTGATGACACCTACAATGCCAATCCGGGCTCGATGCGAGCAGCGGCTGAAGTGTTAGCACAGCAGCAAGGCATCCGGGTGATGGTCACCGGCGATATTGGTGAACTCGGTTCATCTGCCGCAATCGAGCATTACAAGCTCGGTCGGGATCTGGTCTCGGTAAAAGGTATTAATTTTGTGGTGGCTGTGGGTGAATTCGCTCCTGCCGCACAAGAAGGTGCCCGTAGTACGCAATATGGTAAGAAAATGCAGGCTTTCCTGAATCAGGAGCAGGCCTTACCGTTTTTAATTGATTTGATTGAAACACATCATCCCCAGCCGATATCTTTGCTGTTCAAAGGGTCGCGTTATACCCATATGGAAACATTGATGGCTGCATTGATGGAGAAACTCTAAATGCTGTTATGGCTATTTGACCATCTGGCGGGCTTTGATAGCACGTTTCAGGTAGTTCGTTATTTAACTTTACGTGCTCTGCTGAGTGTCTTGACGGCAATGACCATTGGTTTGGTTTTGGGTCCGATCATGATCCGCAAACTGCAGGCGCTGAAATATGGTCAGGCGGTCAGTTCGTTTGCTCCTGAAAATCATGCCAAGAAAATGGGCACACCGACCATGGGTGGGGTGCTGATCCTGTTATCCATCGGGATTTCGACTTTGCTCTGGGCGGACCTGTCTAATCCTTATGTCTGGATTGTGCTGGCGGTAATGGTAATTTTTGGGGCCGTGGGCTGGGCTGATGACTGGATTAAGATCCGTTATAAAGACAATGCCGGTTTGCCTGCGAAGAAAAAATTCTTCTGGACTTCAGTGGGCTCGTTGGGTGCTGGTATTGCCTTGTATGTGATTGCACAGCAGCAGGCCAATCCGGTGCATACCGCCAATATGCTGGACCTGCTGATTCCATTCTTTAAGGATCTAACCATTCCTTTGTCGGTGATCCCATTGGGTATTGGCTTCATTATTTTCACTTACTTCGTGATTAATGGGGCATCCAATGCAGTGAACCTGACCGATGGTCTGGATGGTCTGGCGATCATGCCGATTGTACTGGTGGCTGCAGGTTTGGGCGTATTCGCTTACCTCGCGGGTGATGTGCGTTTCGCCAACTACCTGCATATTCCTTATGTGAAATACTCGTCTGAGCTGGTGGTGATCTGTGCAGCCATGATCGGTGCCGGTCTGGCATTTCTCTGGTATAACGCCCATCCGGCCCAGGTATTTATGGGAGATGTTGGAGCCTTATCCCTCGGTGCGATGCTGGGTACCATTGCTGTCATGGTTCGTCAGGAAATCGTGTTTGCGATTATGGCGGGTGTATTTCTGGTTGAGGCGATTTCAGTATTCTTGCAGATCGGTTCATTAAGAATGCGTAATAAACGCGTATTTCTGATGGCGCCGCTACATCATCATTATGAAAAGAAAGGCTGGCGTGAAACCCAGGTGGTGATCCGTTTCTGGATTATTACGATTATGCTGGTAGTTTTGGGCCTAATGACCTTAAAATTGCGCTAAGAAATGCATGAGAAAAAGTCGGCGCATGCCGGCTTTTTTGTTTTGGAGAAAATGATGAATTTACTCATGTGCCCAGTCTGTCGCCAGCAGTTGAGCTTAAATGAAAGAACATGGCGATGTGAGAATCATCATAGCTACGATGTGGCCAAACAAGGTTATGTGAATCTGCATGTAGTTCAGCATAAGCATAGTAAAAATCCGGGTGATACACCTGAATCGGTACAGGCGCGCCGTGCATTCCTGAGTGCAGGTCATTATGTGCCCCTACAGCAGGCTGTGGTCGAGAAAATCCGAGACTTACGGATTGAAAACCTGCTGGATATCGGCTGTGGCGAAGGCTATTACACCAATGCCATGCAGGCTGAAGTGCTGCAATGTGTGGGGGTCGATATTGCCAAGAATGCAGTTCAGGTGGCTGCCAGACTGAATAAAGACATTACTTGGGTGGTGGGAACCGGGGCAACCTTGCCAGTACTGGATGAATCGATTGATCTCTGTACCAGTTTATTCAGTCCGATTCCAAAACAGGAAATCCTGCGGGTATTAAAGCCAAAATCTTATCTGATGGTGGTAACACCGGCACCACAACATTTATATGCCATGCGTGAAGCACTGTTTGAAGAAGTCAAACCACATGAGCCACAAAAGTTTGTTGAGCAACTGCAAGATGAATTTGATCTGGTTCGTGAGCAGGTAATTGATGCACCAATGATTTTGCCACAGGCTGATTTAAAAAACCTGATTGCCATGACCCCTTATGCCTATAAAGCCAAACCGGAACGCCGTCTGGCTCTGGAGCAACATGACCGGTTTGAACTGATGGCACAGTTCCAGATTTTCTTGTTCCAGAAGAAATAAAAATTGAATATATAAAAGCCCTCAACTGAGGGCTTTTATTTTTATATAGCAGCAGATTACTGGACTTCTTCGATCAGGTTTTCCAGGGAGTCTACCCGGTTCGGCTGTAGCGGCTGTTCTGGCGATACAGATTCATTACCTGGTAAGCGTGTTGGCTGATCCGGTAAATCCTCAAAATCATTTTGCTGACGTTTTGGCACGACAACTGGAGCGGGGCGGTAAAGTGCTGTCGCCAGAGGTGGAGAAGCCGGATGATTTTGCGGCTCCTCACCCTGAACCACCTTGTTGCGATTTACAGGTGCCTTGGCATTACGGTCTAAACGTACCCAGGCTTCCGGTTGGCCTTTTAATGCCTTGCCCATAAAATCGGTCCAGATCGGTAAAGCTGCTACACCACCATATTCACGGCGACCTAAAGTCGTCGGCTGGTCAAAACCGACCCAGGTAACCGTTACCAGCTTGCCATTGAAGCCGGCAAACCAGGCATCTTTGGCATCATTGGTGGTACCGGTTTTACCACCAATATCACTACGACCAATTCTTAATGCGGCACGACCGGTACCATGCTGAATGACATCACGTAGAATATTGGCCATGTCATAGGCAGAGCTGGATTTTAAAATACGTTCTGCCTGACGATAATTGCTGTCTTCATCTGAAATTTTCGGGGTCTCGGGTTTCTGGCCCAAGGTCGTATTGTTGATTGCAATTACTTCATCATCGGCGGTAATGGGGTCAGTGACTTGAACGGGTTCTTCTTTTTCATTAATACATGAAATGCACGCATATTCAGGCTTGGCTTCAAAGATGGTGTTGCCATAGGCATCTTCAATACGCGTAATAAAGTGCGGCTGAATTCGGTAACCGCCATTAGCAAAGGTAGCATAACCGGTGGCCATCTGAATTGGAAGAACCTGCGGCGTACCCAAGGCAATGGTATAGTTACGTGGAATCTGACTGTCCTGTAAACCAAAGTCCATAAATAACTGACGTGTACGTTCAATTCCGACCGTCTGCAATAAGCGCACTGAGACTGTATTACGTGACAGATAAAGGGCACGGCGTAACGGGATCATGCCAAGATAACGTCCATCCGAGTTACGCGGTGACCATTTGCCAATGGTAATAGGTGCATCATTGACCATAGTATGTGGCGTCATGCCACGTTCTAAAGCCAGTGCATAAACAAAAGGCTTAATAGTAGACCCAGGTTGACGCCAGCCTTGGATGGCCCGGTTAAATTTTGACTGATAAAAATTATATCCGCCCACAATAGCTTCAATTGCACCATTATTTGGATTGATAGCAATCAGCTGTCCTTGTACTTTGGGAATCTGTACCAGTGACCAAGAGGTTTTATTTTCATTGGGTCTTAAACGGACAATATCTTTGACTTTAACAATCTGGGAGGCTTTGCCGGGTGCCCCGCCTACACTGTTAACGTTACGAAAGCGACGTGCCCAAGACATGCCTGACCACGGAACAGTCACGCTGCTCCCATCCTGCATGAGTGCTTCAAAACTGGAAGTGCCTACCTTGGTTACTTGCGCAGGGTAGGTATTGGCATAGGCGCGGAAATTTTCAAGGGGTTGATCATGTGCTTCAGCTCCTCGCCAGCCGTGTCGACGGTCATAGGCTTCTAAACCTTCTTGTACCGCTTGCTCGGCATAGGTCTGACGTTCACTATGAATAGTGGTATAGACTCTATAACCAGAATCGATCGCCTGTTCACCAAAGTTTTGTACCAGCTCAGAACGTACCATTTCACCCACATAAGGGAATTTATTACGGGTACTGCGATCCGGCATGTCCAGATTAATCGGTTCAGCAATGGCCTGCTGATACTGGCTCTGGTTTAAATAGCCCAATTGCAGCATACGTCCCAAAATCCAGTTACGACGCTCCAAAGCACGCTTGGGATTAGCAACCGGATTATAGCGGGAAGGTGCTTTAGGCAGGCCGGCGATCATGGCCATCTGTGCATTTGAAAGTTCTTCTAGACTCTTGTTGTAGTAAATTTTAGCTGCCGCTGCGATACCATAAGCATTTTTCCCCAGGAAAATTTTATTGACATACAGGGTCAGAATTTCTTCTTTACTTAGGTTTTGCTCAATTTTACGGGCCAGAAAAATTTCAGTCAGTTTACGTTTCAAAGTCCGTTCAGGACTGAGGTAATAATTTTTTGCCACTTGCATGGTAATAGTCGAGCCACCGGTCTGGACATCCGAACCGGTCACGGTCTCGCTGAGGGCGCGTCCCAAGCTTTTAAAGCTGATGCCGCTATGCTCAAAAAAGCTAGAATCTTCCGCTGCGAGGAACGCATGAATAAACTCCTGTGGAATTTGTTCATATTTCACGGGAACTGAAAGCTTGCCACCATATTCGGCAATTAATTCATTATCTGAACTAAATACTTGTAAAGGCTTTAATAAAGGTGCCTTTTTAAGCGTGGACATTTCAGGCAAAGATGGGGCAATATAGAGATACATGCCATAGAAACCCATCGGAATTGAGATCAGTATAATGATAATGATCAAAAAAAATGGATGAACAAGGCCTGAACAAGATAGCTTTTTCATAACAAGTAAGTTTTAATAAGAGCTAATGGCGAACTAATTACCGGTCAGTATATCCTGTCGATATCCATATTGTTAGATCAGTTATTGTATCTATATAAAATTATAGGCTGGACCAATTGGTAAGTTAGATTGAATTGGGGACAAAAAAATAATAGGAAGTATATTGTGCGCAGGTTATATCGTAAACCGAATAAGGGGTTAATAGGAGTCGATATTAGTTCGACTTCTGTTAAGGTTTTAGAACTTTCTGTAAAAAGTGGCCGTTATTGGGTAGAGAGTTATGCTTTGGTCCCATTATCGGAAAACAGTGTTGTTGAAAAAAATGTCTTAAATCCAGAAGCAGTTGCTGATGCCCTTGGGCGCGCAATTAATTTGGGCAATACCCAGTCGAATCAGACCGCTTTTGCAATACCCACCTCAATGGCGATCACCAAGATCATTGAGATGGATGCAGATATGTCGGATGACGAACGTGAAGTTCAGATTCGTGAAGATGCGGAACAATATATTCCTTTCCCTCTCGATGAAGCCAGTCTGGATTTTGAAGTTCTGCCAGACCGTCTTGCCAATCCGAACCGGGTAAATGTGCTGCTGGTCGCGACCCGCATCGAAAATGTCGAAGCACGTTCCGAAGTTTTGGAAATTGCCGGACTGACACCCAAGATTGCAGATGTAGAAAGCTTTGCACTGGAAAATGCCTTTAAAGTATTTTCAGATACTTTGCCAATGGGGGTTAATACGGTCGGTATTTTAGATATTGGGCATAGTATGACCACCTTGTCGGTCATGCAGAATAACAAGATTATTTATACCCGTGAGCAGGTGTTTGGCGGCAAGCAGTTGACTCAGGAAATTCAGAACCGTTATGGATTGTCATTTGAAGAAGCTGGGCGTGCTAAAAAAACCCGTGCCTTGCCAGATGATTATGATATTGAAGTGCTGGAACCTTTTCTGGATGCGGTGGTACAGCAGGCGGCCCGTTCATTGCAATTCTTCTTTTCATCTTCTCAGTTCAATGAGATCGACCATATTTTACTGGCTGGCGGAAATGCCAATATTCCGGGGCTGGCAAAATTATTACAACAAAAACTCGGTTACCGTGTCACGATCGCGAATCCATTTTTGCAAATGGGCTTTTCTCCGCAAATTGATATTAAAAAAATTGAAAATGACGCGTCATCACTCATGGTTGCATGTGGATTGGCCTTAAGGAGTTTTGATTAATGGCAAGAATTAACTTACTTCCTTGGCGTGATGAGCTAAGAATTAAAAGAAATAATGAATTTGTGGCGATTTGTGTGGGGGCACTGTTCTTAGGCTTAGCAGCAGCGGGTTCTACCTGGTTTTATTATGATCAAAAACTTCAGGATCATGAACAGGCCAATCAGCTGATTCAAAGCACCAACCAGAATCTGGATGTGCAGTTAAAGGCACTAGAGGGTTTGCAAGAACAGCGTAATGCGATTGTCGAGCGGATGAAACTGATTCAGGGATTACAGACCCAGCGTCCGATTGCAGTACATCTGATTGATGAAATTGTGCGGGTCACCCCGAGCAATATGTACATCACCAAATTCCAGCGTACCGGCGATAAATTTACCATTGAAGGTAAAGCTGAGAGTCCTAATACCGTAGCTGAACTGCTACGCAATCTGGAAGCTTCATCTTGGTATCGGAATGCCTTTATGAACGCTTTCCTGGTGGCTGAAGAAGCCAAAGAAAAGGCGCCGAGCTCGATTATTCCACGTGTGGAAGAATCTTATGGCAGTTTTACTGTAACTGTAGATCTGGATCAGATCGCTCAGCCAGTACTTAACGAAGAACAACAAGCAGTTACTACAACTACGGGGGCATCATCATGAGTAATGACGAGTACGATGAGTTCAACCAGGATGTCGTCGCTGTACCCAAAAATAAAATGACTGTTGAAAAGTTTTTTCAACAATTCAATACCTTAGATCCAAATAATTATGGTGGCTGGCCTTTAGCGGTCAAAATTACCTGCTGGATCTTCATTGCTGCATTGGCATTTGCGGTGATTTACTTTGTCATGATCAGAAGCACGATTGAATCGATTTCGCAAGCCAGTGCCCAAGAACAAAACCTGCTGAATGAATTTCGCGAAAAAGAATCCAAATTACGCAACTTACAACAATATCAAATCCAGCTGCAGGAAATGGAAGCCCGTTTTAACCAGCAGTTAGAACAATTGCCGAAAGAAACTGAAATTCCGGGTCTGGTTGAAGATATTAACCTGAGCGGCGTGAATTCAGGCCTGAAGTTTAAAAATATCCGACTGGAACCTGAAATTAAGCAAGAATTCTTTATTGAGCAGCCAATTGCGATTGAAGCTACTGGGGATTATCACGCTTTTGGTTCCTTTGTGAGCAGTATTGCCGGCTTGTCACGTATCGTTACGCTACATGATTTCACGATTACCGGTACTGAAAACAAAGAGAAAAAATCTGAAATTCCGGTTATTGATTATGTGGTAAAAGCCAAAACTTATCGTTATGTCGGTAATGCTGAAGGTGCTGCAATGCCAGCAGCTGACAGCACGGCTCAGGGGGCGCAGTAATGAAAAAAATTAAAATTACTTCGGCTTTAACGCTCGGGTTTTTATTAGTGGGATGTGATTCCCGTATTGATGCGGTCAATCAGGAAATGGCCAATATTCGTAATCAGCCGCCTTTGCCGATTGAACCTGCGCCTGATTTTATGCCAGTTGAAACCTTTAATTATGCAGCGCACCAGATCAAAAGCCCATTTTTACCAAGTTCTCTGGCTGCTGAACTGAAAATTATGGCCGGGAAACGGGTTTATCCAAATTTGTCACGTCAGTTGCAACCACTAGAAAGTTATCCGCTGGAAACCTTGACCATGAAAGGCAGTATGCGTAATCAGGCGGGACAGATTCTGGCTTTAATCCAGACCCCTGATGGTGAGGTTGAGCGGATTCAGCGTGGCAGCTATATGGGACTTAATCATGGTCGTGTAATTGGAATTACACCGACACAGATCAATCTGATTGAGATTATTCCAGATGGCCGTGAGGGATATGTGGAACGTCCGCGGAGCCTGGTTCTCATCGGGCCGGCGCCATAAGGTTTTAAAGGAATAACAATGAATAAGAGTATTAAAGAATTTATTTTTGGGGATGCTAATACAATGAATCGTGTGTTTCGTCAGTTTTCAATGGGTGCTGTTGCGATTGCGGTGATGCAAGCAGCCAGCGCACAAGTGGCCGTAACGAATGTGGTACCTATGCAGCTTCCTGGTCAAGGAACTGAAATTCGGGTGATGTTTAATGGTTTACCACCTCAACCACAAGCCTATCAGTTAGAATCACCGTCACGTTTGATTCTGGACTTTGACAAGGCCCAACAGAATTTAAAACAAAGCAAAATTCCGGTCGCAACGCGTGAAGCCAGTTCGGTCGATGTAACTTCGGATGCGCAGCGTGCCCGTTTGACGGTTAATCTGACAGATGCAGGTGCCTTTACCACTCGAGTAGAAGGCAATACTTTTATTCTTAAAATTAACTCGGCAACTCCTGTAGCCATGGCTCAACCTGTGCAGCAACAGTCAGCTCAGGGTATTAGCAATATTGGTTTCCAGCGCGGTGCGCAAGGTGAAGGCCAGGTCGTTATTGATCTATTAGGAAATAATACTCCTGTTGATGTACAGCAGCAGGGTACCAAGGTTATTGTGCGCACTTTAGGTTCCAAGATTCCGGCTCATTTGACCCGCCGTCTTAATGTGACTGATTTTGCGACTCCGGTATCAAGTGTGGATGCTGTGAATCAAAATGGTTCAGGAGTCATTACGATTCAGTCTGCGGAAAGTTATGAATATATGGCTTATCAGACTGATAACAAGCTGACCATCAGCTTGAAACGACCAGAAGCCAAGAGTCCATTGCGTCCTAAAACCGTTGCCTATACCGGTAAGAAGATTTCTTTAGATTTTCAGGATATCGAAGTCCGTCGTGTATTACAGCTCCTGGCAGATTTTACCGATATCAATATGGTGGCTGCAGATAGTGTACAAGGTAACATTACCTTGCGCTTGAAAGAGGTACCTTGGGATCAGGCGCTGGACATTGTGCTGAAAACCAAAAATCTGGATAAACGCCGCAATGGCAATGTGATCTGGATCGCACCAGTTACAGAGCTGATAAAGGCTGAAGAGGAAGAAGCTAAGGCGATTAAGCAGAGTGTTGCACTTGCGCCTATCCAGACGGAATATATGCAGCTCAGTTATGCCAAAGCCGCTGATATTGAGAAACTGATTACGCAGAATAAAGGCGCATCTAGTTCAGGCGGCTCGAGCAGTACGAATAATAATGAGGGTGGGGAAAGTTTATTAAGTTCCCGTGGTTCTGTGTCTGTTGATGCACGAACCAATACCATTATTGTCAATGATACCCAGCTCTTTATTGATAAAATTCGTAATATGGTAGATCTGCTCGATGTACAGGTGAAGCAGGTGATGGTCGAAGCGCGTATTGTTCGAGCTACCACTGACTTTACCAAAGAGATGGGAGTGAAATGGGGAATTCTGTCTCAAGGGATTACCAACAATGATAGTCTTCTGGTCGGTGGTAGTGACACGACGTTATGGGATCTCAGAGATCCTAAAGAAAATGATTTGGGTGGATATACTTATGAGATTCAGCGTCCACAAAACCTGAATGTGGATTTGGGGGTAACCAGTCCGGGTGCCAGTCGTATCGCCTTTGGTTTAATCAGCCTTTCTGATTTTATGCTAGATCTTGAATTGTCTGCACTTCAGGCAGATGGCTATGGTGAGGTGATTTCTACCCCTAAAGTACTGACTGCGGACAAGCAGAAAGCGACTGTTGCCTCTGGTTCTCAAATTCCGTATCAGTCAGCAGAGGGTGGTGGTGCGAATGCAGTATCTACTACGGAATTTATTGATGCTACGCTAAGTCTGGATGTCACACCAAGCATTACGCCAGATGGCAAAGTACAGATGGAACTCAATATTACCAGTGACTCACCGGGTAACCCGACACCGACTGGACAGCTCACTATTAATAAAAACCAGATCACTACCAATGTCTTGGTGGATAATGGCGAAACAGTGGTTCTAGGCGGTATTTTTGAGCAAGAAACCCGTAATGCGCAAACTAAGGTACCTTTCCTGGGGGATATTCCTTATGTAGGACGTTTATTCCGTAAAGATTTAAAGTCGGATAATAAACGTGAGCTACTGATTTTCGTTACACCTCGAATTGTTAATGACAGTGTTTCAAGAAATCATTAATATATTTTGAATTTAACAAAACGAATAGGTGACTCCTTGCCAAGCAACGAGTTTGAAACCCTGCCAAATATTTATTTGGTAGGGCCGATGGGGGCCGGGAAAACAACAGTAGGACGACATCTCGCAGAATTGTTAGGGCGTGAATTTCTAGACAGTGATCATGAAATTGAACGTAAAACAGGCGCGACCATTCCCTGGATTTTTGAAAAAGAAGGGGAGCAGGGTTTCCGTGACCGTGAAACTGCTGTCATTAATGACCTTACCTCACGTCCCCATCTGGTTTTAGCCACTGGCGGTGGTGCCATTACTCAGACCTTAAATCGGGATTATCTGAAACAGCGCGGAATTGTTGTCTATCTCTATACGCCGGTTGAAATTCAACTGCAACGCACCTATCGCGATAAAAACCGTCCCCTCCTTCAAGTCGAAAATCCGGAACAAAAGTTGCGTGATTTACTGGCAGTTCGTGATCCCTTGTATCGAGAAGTGGCACATCATATTATTGAGACCAATCAGGGTGCTGCACGAGATCTGGCGCAGCGGATTCTCAATCTCATTGTTTCTAAAAATTAAGTTCATTGAATCAAGTGGTTAATCAAGCATGCAAACCTTATATGTAGAACTCGGAGAACGTCGTTATCCTATTTTTATTGGAAGCGATCTGGATCCACAGGCCTTATTGGCTCCCTATATTCAGGGCAAGCAAGTGATGATTGTGAGTAATACCACAGTTGCACCACTTTATTTACAGCGTTATCAAACTGCAATTGAAGCTCTGGACAAACGTGTTGCGACTTGCATTTTGCCTGATGGTGAAAAATATAAGGATAGCCAGCATCTAAACCTGATTTTTGATGCGCTGCTTGAAGCCGGGTTTAACCGCGATTGTACTGTACTAGCATTAGGTGGTGGCGTCATTGGGGATATGGCCGGATTTGCCTCGGCCTGCTTCCAGCGCGGAGTGTATTTTATTCAGGTACCGACCACCTTGCTGTCGCAGGTCGATTCTAGTGTGGGTGGAAAAACCGGGATCAATCATCCGCTGGGTAAAAACATGATTGGCGCTTTCCAGCAGCCGCAGGTGGTGCTGGCAGATATGTCGCAGCTTGCTACTTTACCGGACCGTGAGCTTTCAGCAGGACTGGCTGAAGTGATTAAATATGCTTTACTTGGTGATGAATCATTTATGGTCTGGCTGGAAGCGAATATGGAAGGCCTGATTGCTCGTGATGAGCAGTTGCTTGCCGAAGCCGTTTACCGTTCATGTGCACATAAAGCGCGGATCGTAGCCAATGATGAGAAAGAGCAGGGTGAGCGTGCATTGCTGAACCTGGGCCATACCTTTGGACATGCGATTGAATCCTACCTGGGTTATGGGGTGTGGTTACATGGTGAGGCGGTTGCCACCGGTATGGTGATGGCTGCGGATCTGTCACAGCGTATGGGCTGGATTTCTCAAGAAGATTTAGAACGTACAAAAAAAATCATTTCTCGTGCCAAACTTCCTGTGGTTTGTCCTAAAATCCCTCTGGATGATTTTCTGGCCTATATGGCCCATGACAAAAAAGTCTTGAATGGACAATTGCGTCTGGTATTGTTAAAGCAATTAGGCCAAGCAGTAATTACTCGAGAATTCGATTTCGAGTTAATGAAACAGACAATTTTAGCCAATCAGGTATAGGTTTAGTTTTATGGCAGCGTTACATACTCCTTGGCAAAAGGTTCAGCATTATTTCTGGCTGGTCTGTGGAGTAGGCTGTCTTTTTGCTGCCTTGATTTTCTGGGCAGCTACTGATTCAGATGAAGTCATTGAAATTGAAAAAAAACCTGAAACCGAAGTCCAGTTGCAGATTCAGCCAGAAAAAGTCGCAACAATGACCCATCTTGGTGCACTTTCTGATGAAGTGAAACCACTTGACCTGACCACGCGTACTATCGTGAATGCCAGTCATGAACCGGAATTTCGCGGTACCAAGTTTGTTAATGAAGCGAAAAACCAGCATGCAATTGAATTGTTTCGCGTGACCAATGAAGCAATATTAAAAAGTTTCCTTAAAAAACAGCCAGATCGTAAGCCTTTTATTTACTTAAGAATATCGGGTGAAAATCAGCCAGAGCAATATGTGTTGTTATATGGTCAATTTAAGACTGCGGCACAAGCGAATCAGGCGCTTTCAACCCTCAATTTGAATTTACCTGCTTCGGTCAAGCCTAAAGTGGTACAAATCAAGCAGTATGTCAGTCTGGTAAATAGTCTGGGTTCAGAAGAATTAGCCAGTAATCAAAAGCTTTACGAAATTCATTTGAAAAATGTGCCTTTGCCAAAAATAGATGAATCGGCACGAATCAGACAGCAAACCCAGCCGGAAATCAAACTGCGTAGTCCTGATGCCGCTACAACCAGTACCACAATTGTGCGTCGTGACACCTCTGGAAATGTGGTCGATGTGCAGAAATCTGAAAGCGCTGTAGAGAGTATGCCCCAACCGCAAAACAACTCTCGTCCTAGTCAGAACACTAATCCTCGTCCTCAAAATAACGAGATTAGTGATCCATTTAATTAGTCCGGTCTAAAATAGCGCACCTAGAAAATTAAAGAATCAAAAATGAGCGCTTTTGGTGCAAAAAATGCACATTGAAAATTACCTGTCTGGTGCTTATCTGCGCTAAATCTTTGTCATCTGTATAGTTTTCATTTTTGCTCTGTTTATTGGCATGGAATTTGCTTTATTGGTGCATGAATTGAATTAATCTCCCTGTTTTAGCGCGAAAAATGATTCGATGACACTATGTGAATGTCATATTTATTCCTGATTTTTATGTTATTCATCAGCAAAATAAACTTTATTTTTTATGCATTCTGTCTGAAAAAGGACTACGCTGAAGAAATAGAGAACAATGTTTTTGCTCTATCAAGACAGTCTTCGAAAGTTCATTAAACGCAGCGCAGAGAAGAATTTAGATTGTTTAACAGCCTATTGAGGCTTCGTGAAAGAAGGGTACGCTATGCACATGCCATCGCCTAATAATGTAGCTCCCGCTCAAGGTTTATACCAACCGGATGAGTTTAAAGATAACTGTGGTTTCGGTTTAATTGCCCATATGCAGGGTGATGCAAGCCATGATCTCGTCAAGACTGCGATTCATAGTTTGAGTTGCATGACCCACCGTGGTGGTATTGCCGCAGATGGCAAGACTGGAGATGGTTGTGGTTTGCTCTTGGCGATGCCAAAAAAATTCTTCCGTGAAGAAGCAAAACGCTTAAGCGATACCACCTTAAGTGAAGTCTTTGCTGTAGGTTCGGTATTCCTGAATCTTGATCCTGCGCTTGCGGCACATGCCAAACAGGTTTTAAACAAAGAGATTGAAGCTGAAGGTTTGATCGTTCTGGCCTGGCGTGTGATTCCAACCAATGTCGATGCCCTAGGTGAAATTGCTTTGCAATCGATGCCAGCATTTGAACAGATTATTGTTAATTGCCCGATGGGCGTGACTGAGGTTGAATTTAACCGTAAGTTATTCCTGGCGCGTCGTCGTGCAGAACAATTGTTGGTGAATGATACGTCTTTCTATGTCACTACTTTATGTTCAACGGTGATCAGCTATAAAGGCTTGATGATGCCAGAAGCGATTGCAGATTTTTATACAGATCTGGCAGACCCGCGTCTGGAATCGCATATTGTGGTGTTCCATCAGCGCTTCTCGACCAATACCTTGCCTCGCTGGCCGTTGGCACAGCCGTTCCGTTACCTCGCACACAATGGTGAAATCAATACTATTACTGCGAACCGTAACTGGGCCATGGCACGTGTACCAAAATTTGAAAATCCGTTATTGCCCGGTTTAACAGAATTGAATCCGATTGTGAACCGTACCGGTTCGGATTCTTCGAGCCTGGACAACATGCTGGAGATTCTGGTCGGTGGTGGCATGGATCTGTTTCGTGCCCTCCGTATGCTGGTTCCGCCTGCTTGGCAGAATGTGGAAACCTTAGATGCTGACTTGCGTGCCTTCTATGAATTCAACTCAAAACATATGGAAGCCTGGGATGGTCCTGCAGGTCTGGTGATTCAGGATGGCCGACATGCGATCTGTATGCTGGATCGTAACGGTCTGCGTCCTGCGCGTTGGGTCATTACCAAAAATGGTTATATCACGCTGGCTTCTGAAATTGGCGTCTGGGGTTATCAACCTGAAGATGTCATTTCTAAAGGACGTGTTGGCCCCGGCCAAATGCTGGTAATCGACACACAAACCGGCAAGGTGCTGGATACGCAAGATGTCAATAATCATCTAAAACGTATGCGTCCATACCGCGAATGGTTACGTGAAAATTCTGTGCGTCTGCAAGGTAGTCCAGAGCTGGAAGAATATTTATGTGATCAAGGCTTAAAAGGTGATGGCCTGAAAGCGGCACAGAAAATGTTCATGGTGACCTTTGAAGAGCGAGACCAGTTGCTGCGCCCGATTGCCGAAAGTGGTCAGGAAGCGGTAGGCTCAATGGGTGATGATACCCCAATGGCGGTATTGTCACGTCAGGTACGTCATGTATCGGATTATTTCCGCCAGCAGTTTGCACAGGTGACCAACCCCCCAATCGATCCGCTACGTGAGTCGATTGTGATGTCACTGGAAACCTGTTTTGGCCGTGAACAAAATGTATTTGAACAGGGTCCTGAACATGCTGATCGTCTGATCGTATCAAGTCCAGTACTATCCAATTCTAAAATGCATCAAATCCGTACCCTGGGTCGTGCCGGCTATGAAATTGCAGATATTGATCTGAACTATACTGAATCTGAAGGTCTGGAAGCAGCAATTGCGCGTATCTGTGAAGAATCTGCTCAAGCGATTCGTGATGGTAAAACCTTACTGGTACTTTCCGACAAGAAAATCCGTGAAGGCTACTTACCTGCCAATGCATTCATGGTGACCGGTGCTGTGCATCATCACCTGATCAAGACTGGTTTACGTACCGATGCGAATCTGATTATTGAAACCGGTTTTGCCCGTGATCCCCATCAGTTTGCAGTGCTACTTGGTTTTGGTGCAACTGCGATCTATCCATATCTGGCCTATGACGTGATCAATGATCTGGTCGCCAAAGGTGAGTTGTTGGGTGATCCGATTTATGCACAAAACAATTTCCGTAAAGGGATTGAAAAAGGTCTACTGAAAGTACTTTCGAAAATGGGTATTTCTACGGTTGCTTCTTATCGTGGTGGTCAGTTGTTTGAAGCAGTGGGTTTATCTAATGAAGTGGTGGATAAATGCTTCATCGGTGTGCCAAGTCGTATTCAGGGTGCTACTTTTGTCGATCTTGAAAATGATCAGAAACAGTTGGCGGATATTGCCTGGAAAAACCGTAAACCAATCGATCAGGGCGGTTTGCTGAAATTTGTATTCGGCAAGGAATACCATGCCTTTAACCCGGACGTGATCAACTCGCTACATAAAGCAGTACGTTCTGGGAACTACGCAGATTTTAAAGAATATGCAGAACTGGTGAACAACCGTCCGATCGCAACGATCCGTGACTTATTTAAACTGAAAACAGACAACTCGATTGCACTGGATCAAGTGGAATCTGTGGAAGAGATCCTGCCTCGCTTTGACTCTGCGGGTATGTCTTTGGGCGCATTGTCACCTGAAGCACACGAAGCGATTGCGATTGCCATGAATACCATTGGCGGTCGTTCAAATTCGGGTGAGGGCGGTGAAGATCCAGCGCGTTACGGCACCATCCGTAACTCGAAAATCAAACAAATTGCATCGGGCCGTTTTGGGGTAACGCCTGCTTATTTAACATCAGCAGAAGTCCTTCAAATTAAAGTCGCGCAAGGTGCAAAACCAGGTGAAGGTGGTCAGTTGCCGGGTGGTAAAGTGAATGGTCTCATTGCCCGTTTACGTTACTCTGTGCCGGGCGTTACCCTGATTTCGCCACCTCCGCATCACGACATCTATTCAATTGAAGATTTATCACAGTTGATCTTTGATTTAAAACAGGTTAACCCACAGGCGATGGTGTCAGTTAAGCTGGTTTCTGAACCGGGTGTCGGTACGATTGCGGCAGGTGTAGCGAAAGCCTATGCCGATTTCATTACCATTTCTGGTTATGATGGCGGGACAGCGGCTTCTCCACTTTCTTCAATTCATCATGCAGGTTCACCATGGGAACTGGGTCTTTCTGAGGCACATCAGGCCCTTCGTGTGAATGACCTGCGTGGTAAAGTTCGCGTACAGACAGATGGCGGTCTGAAAACCGGTCTGGATGTCGTCAAAGCAGCAATTCTGGGTGCAGAAAGCTTCGGCTTTGGTTCAACCCCAATGATTGCATTAGGTTGTAAATACCTGCGTATCTGTCACTTGAATAACTGTGCAACCGGTGTGGCAACCCAGCAAGACCATTTACGTCAAGAGCATTATATTGGCGAGCCACAAATGCTGATCAACTTCTTCACTTTTATTGCTGAAGAAACCCGTGAATGGCTGGCAGCACTTGGTGTGTCGAGTCTGAAAGACCTGATTGGCCGTACGGATCTGCTGGAAGTCTTGCCAGGTGAAACTGCAAAGCATGCACATCTTGATTTAAGCAAATTGCTTGAGTCACATCCTGCTGCAGAAGGTAAAGCACAGTACTGCGAAGTACAGGGCAATGCACCATTCGATAAAGGGATTCTGGCAGAGAAAATGGTAGATGAGATTCTGCCTGCCATCGAAGCAGGAACTGGCGGTGAATATAGCTTTACGATCGGTAACTGTGACCGTTCGATTGGCGCACGCTTGTCTGGTGAAATTGCGAAACGTTATGGCAACCTGAGCATGGAAGCCCATCCGGTGAAAGT
The DNA here is from genome assembly GCF_048147885.1 of Acinetobacter sp. 228. Classification (NCBI taxonomy): domain Bacteria; kingdom Pseudomonadati; phylum Pseudomonadota; class Gammaproteobacteria; order Moraxellales; family Moraxellaceae; genus Acinetobacter; species Acinetobacter sp. 228. The sequence continues at coordinate 144,897 of NZ_JAYWYV010000006.1, read as the reverse complement.
TCACCTGAATGGTACTGCAGGCCAGTCGCTGGGTGTCTGGAATGCTGGTGGCTTGCATATCAGTTTGGAAGGCGATGCCAATGACTATGTCGGTAAAGGCATGGCAGGTGGTCGCATCTCGATCTTCCCGCCAAAAGGCTCGCCATTCCAGACGCAAAATACTGCGATTATTGGGAATACCTGTCTGTATGGTGCAACCGGAGGTAAATTATTTGCTGCCGGTACGGCAGGCGAACGTTTCGCAGTACGTAACTCGGGTGCATTTGCCGTAATTGAAGGTGCAGGCGATCACTGCTGTGAATATATGACCGGTGGTATTGTGACAGTGCTGGGTAAAGTTGGACATAACTTCGGTGCGGGTATGACTGGTGGTTTTGCTTATGTGCTTGATCTGGATAATGACTTCGTTGATTATTATAACCACGAGCTGATTGAGCTGAATCGTATTTCAACCGAAGCGATGGAAGAGCACAAAGCCTTCCTGGGTCGTATTCTCGATGAACATATTAAAGAAACGGGTAGTGCTTGGGCGTACAAGATCCGCCATGAGTTTGACTTCTACAGCCGCAAGTTCTGGTTGGTAAAACCAAAAGCAGCCAACTTGCAAACGCTGTTAAAAACAACTCAAGCTGATCCACAATAATTCCACTACTGCAGAAACATAGGCAGATGTAAGGCAACTGTGAACCCCTTACATCTCCCCACGGAGAGAGACATGGCAGAACGCCTGAATAATGACTTTCAATTCCTGGATGTCGCACGCCAAGATCCAGAGAAAAAAGAGATTGATGTCCGCAAAGCAGAATTTGTGGAAATTTATAAGCCTTATACCGCGGAAATTGCAGCCAACCAGACACATCGCTGCCTCGGCTGTGGTAACCCGTATTGTGAGTGGAAATGTCCGGTACATAACTATATTCCTAACTGGTTGAAACTGGTCTCTGAAGGACGTCTGTTCCAGGCGGCTGAACTGTGTCATCAGACCAATACCTTGCCCGAAGTCTGTGGTCGTGTCTGTCCGCAAGACCGTCTGTGTGAAGGGGCGTGTACCCTCAACGACGGTTTCGGTGCAGTGACGATCGGGAATGCCGAAAAATATATCAACGACACTGCCTTTGCATTGGGCTGGCGTCCAGATATGTCCAATGTGAAATGGACAGACAAAAAAGTTGCCATCATTGGTGCGGGCCCTGCGGGTCTTGGCTGTGCCGATATTTTGGTACGTGCAGGCGTAAAACCGGTCGTGTTTGACAAGCGTCCGGAAATTGGTGGTCTTTTAACGTTTGGTATTCCAGAATTCAAAATGGAAAAAGACGTGATGAAACGCCGCCGTGAAATCTTCACGGGTATGGGGGTGGAATTCCGCCTGAATACTGAGATTGGTACAGATATCACCATTGATCAGCTACTTTCTGATTACGATGCGGTATTCATGGGTATGGGCACCTATACTTATATGAAAGGTGGTTTTGCCGGTGAAGATCTGGATGGTGTGTATGATGCACTGGATTTCCTGATTGCAAATGTCAACCGTTGCCAAGGCTGGGAAAAAGATCCATCGGAATATATCAGTGTTGAAGGCAAAAAAGTCATCGTTTTAGGCGGTGGTGATACAGCTATGGACTGTAACCGTACTTCGATCCGTCAAGGTGCTGAGTCGGTAGTTTGTGCTTACCGTCGTGATGAAGAAAATATGCCGGGTTCACGCCGTGAAGTGCAAAATGCACGTGAAGAAGGGGTGAGTTTCCAGTTTAACCGCCAGCCAATTGAAATTGTGGGTGAAAATGGCAAGGTTACGGGTGTGAAATTTATTACTACTCAGCTAGGTGAGCCAGACAGTCGTGGTCGCCGTAGTCCAGAGCCGATTCCAGGTTCAGAAGAAATTCTGCCGGCGGATGCAGTTCTGCTGGCTTTTGGTTTCCGTACCAGTCCAGCAGACTGGTTCACCGATGTAGAAATCAATCTGGATGGTTCAGGTCGTGTCGTTGCCGCTGAGCAGCAGCAATACAAATTCCAGACCTCGAATCCAAAAATCTTTGCTGGTGGTGATATGGTTCGTGGTTCTGATCTGGTGGTAACCGCAATCTGGGAAGGCCGTCAGGCAGCTGAAGGTATCCTGGATTACCTTGATGTCTAACTGTTAAAGATCAATAGTCTTCATTCAAACAACCCGCCACGGCGGGTTTTTTAATCTTTGATGAGTTTGAGCCCTAAAATGGAAAGCATTAAAAATATTATAAAAAGTAACAAAACTTCAGAAAATAGTGTTTAAAATCAAATTAATTATATAAATATCAATAAAGAATTGAGGACGAGACATCATGCGTGTATTAAAACAATCTCTCATAGCTTTGATGCTGGCCAGTACCTTGACCCTGAGTGGCTGTGGCTATAATACCTTGCAAGTCAAAGATGAAGCAGTAACGGCAGCCTGGTCGGAAGTCCAGAACCAGTATCAGCGCCGTGCCGATCTGGTACCTAATCTGGTCAATGTAGTCAAAGGCTATGCCTCGCATGAAGAGCAGGTTTTAACGGAAGTGACCCAAGCACGTGCCAATGTTGCTGGCCTGAAAGTAGATCGTGAAGTACTGGAAGATCCTGAACTGTTTCAGCGCTATCAGGAAGCACAGGCGCAGATGACCAGTGCTCTGTCACGTCTTTTGGCTGTCACTGAAAATTATCCGGACCTGAAAGCCAACCAGCAGTTCCGTGATCTGCAGGTACAACTGGAAGGAACTGAAAACCGGATTGCTGTGGCACGTAACCGTTACATTACCACGGTTCAGGACTTTAACTCTTATGCACGTCAGTTCCCGCAAGTCATGACTGCCAAAGTGATCGGAATGGAGCCTAAACCGAACTTTAGTGCTGAGCAAAGTGCCCAGAAAGCTCCAACGGTTTCCTTTGAGTAATAACTGATTTAAAAATAAGCGAGAAATCGGATGCCTGATATGCTGCTGAAATACTGTGCCGGTTTGCTCCTCATATTGGGCATGGGGATAATAGCACCTGTCTCAGCAGAAACAGCCACGGCTACGGATACTGAAGACGTGATCGTGGCCCGTGAAATTTTGCAGCCTAAAGCGGGTCAAAATGCTCCAGCTCAAAAAAGTGGACTTGAAACAGAAACTGCAGCAGCATCACAGCCACAAATTGCCAATGATATGGCTGAAGGGCAGCTGCAGCGCGACTTGCCAAGCCTGAACCAACCTATTATTGACCAAGCCAATATACTCAGTGCCACTGAAAAACAGCAACTCAGTCAGCGTATTCTGAAACTTTATGAGGAAGGAAAAGGCCAGATTGGTGTAGTGATTGTACCAACGACTGGCCAGGAAGATATTTTTGATTATTCCATGCGGGTGGCGGAGGCCTGGCAGCTTGGTTCGGCTAAACGGGATAATGGTTTATTAATGACAATTGCTATCAATGATCGCCGTATTCAGATCTTGACCGGTTATGGTCTGGAAGGGGTGCTGCCCGATATCGTGGCAGGCCGTATTATTCATGACACCATCACGCCGTATTTTAAACAGGGCCAGTATGCTCAAGGGATTGCTGCAGGTCTGACTGAAATAGAACGGATTTTAAATCTGGATCCTGAAATTGCAGAACAGGCGGCAGATGAGCTGAAAGAGCGTCAGGAACAGGCTTATCAGGCACAAAAAGCCAGCAAGGCGACGTTCAGTAGTGTGCTGTTTATTATTGTCGCAGGTGTCATAGGTTCCATGATTTTCGGCAGAAAACTGAGCGCCGCGACTGCCGCAGTTGCAGGGACTGCTGCCGGTCTAGTAAATGGCATGGGTTTGCTTGCAAGTTTGATGATTGGCGCAGGTATTTTCTTTTTATTGATCACCTCTATAGCCCAGCTGATTTTACATGCCTTTTTGGCCGGTGGTGGCCGAGGCGGCGGTAGCGGTCGTGGTGGTTTTGGCGGCGGCGGCTTCGGCGGTGGTGGTGGAGGTTTTGGCGGGGGAGGAGCATCAGGCTCATGGTAACAACTACAGATACGACAGATATAGTCACACAGCCCAAACTGGAAGAGCATACACAGCCAAGCTTTAAACGCTGGTTAAAGCATTTCTTTTATATGCCGGCAACCAAGCGCTTTTTTTCCAAGCAGGATCAGCATGCGATTGCAGTGGCGGTGGAAGAAGCAGAGCATGGACATGTGGGAGAGATTCAGGTGGTGATTGAAGGGTGTTTACCTTCACGATCTGCTTATTATCAGGATACGCTCTGCCGTGCGCGACAGTTATTTGCTGAAATTGGTGTTTGGGATACCGAATATAACAGTGGGGTACTGCTGTATTTGAACCTCTGCGAGCACAAGGTTGAAATTGTGATTGATCGTGGAATTAAAAATGCAACCACCCAGCAAGTCTGGGATGAAATCTGTCAAAACATTATTCAGCATTTAATCCAGCAGCAGTTTAAAGAAGGGGTAATTGAAGGGGTGAAGCAGATTGGACAGGTTTTAGATCAGTACTATGATCGTAAAATAGATGATTTAAAGAATGAATTAGGGAATAAACCGATTATTCTGGGGTGATTTTAGTCAATTAATTGACAAAATTTGTCAGTTAGTTACACAAAATAAAACACAAGAATTACAAAAATAAAAATATTTTTTTAAAGTGCTGTTTTTTCTCTCAATTTTATTATAATAAAACTTGGCATACTTAGTGCTAAATATAAAATTAAGCTAAATGAGCTTTTCTTTAGGCTTATAAATAAACAAAAACATTTGTGGAGAATGTTATGAATACAGTACAAAAGGGTTTTACCCTTATTGAATTAATGATTGTTGTCGCAATTATCGGTATTTTGGCTGCGATTGCGATTCCTGCTTACCAAGACTATATCGCGAAATCTCAAGCGACTGGTGGTTTGGCAGAAATTTCACCTGCTAAAACACAATTTGAAGTAGTAGTAAATGAAGGAAAAACCCCATCAGTTACGTCTACTGACGCAGGTTATATTGGTATATCTACAGCTACTTCTCGTTATTGTACTGTTGCTGTGACAGCACCTGGACAGAATACTGGTGGTGCTATTGAATGTACACTAAAAAATGGTAATGCTGCTAAAATCGATGGTAAAACGCTTACTCTTAATCGTAGTGTTGATGGTGTTTGGACTTGTGCAGCTAGCTCTACTTTAGACGCTAAATATAAACCAGGTTCATGCTCATAATTTGAATTTAAGTTAAAAGAGAGAGCCGTTAGGCTCTCTCTTTTTATAGCTTAATATTTGTTATTGGGTTGCCTAAATTGTTCATAATATAAGGTTCTAAATGTAGAGATCGTCCTGAATCCCAAAAAGCTGGTGCCCCTTCAAAATCAATGCTAACACAGTCTTTACAGATAATATCCTGTCCATGTACCACCAAAAGAATGCTCGAAAAGAGGACAATTAAAAGCATCCATAGATATTTCATTGAGTTTTTATCTGAAGGTGCAGTATTGAGGCTAAGACAAAAACTGAGTGTATATGCCAAGACACACAAACTTGTGATTTGACTGACTGGGTAAAGCAAACTGCCTGACAGCATTGAGTTGACAAAAATAGCCACAGTTCCAGCTAGTAGAATAGGGGGAACATTACTAATTTTATGTTTAACTTGTCTATACAGCAGAACGATCAGTCCAAGTAACAGGCATGCAGAAATGCCCCATTCACTTAAAAACTTCAGCCCAATATTATGTGGGTGTGCAATGACGGTATAAGGTTGTTGTAAAAGGAAATGATTGCCTCCAACACCTAAAATTGGGTGTTCAAGCCAAGTATTGAATGCTTTTAACCATAAATCGAGTCGACCAGAACTACTCGTTCTTGCTAAATCAGACCCGATTGAATTTGGTAAAATTTGATGATAGATGACATATAGGCTAAGTGCACCGAGACCCGATAAAACAGGCAGTTTAAAATCAAATCGCTTATTTTTTTGGTGAAAAATAAAACTTAATATAAGCCCTATAATGATCGCAAGTACACATGCTCTAGCGCCATGAAACAAAAAACTTAGTAAATAAATGGTCGAAATACTATAGATCGAAACTTTGAGTAGCCATTGCTTAGGTTTTGAGAGTTGATCAGATCCTTTCAAAAAGCCAATACGGAGCCATAGCAGAAATAAGCAGGGCAATAGAGCATCATCAAGCATCCGAATATTGGTAAAGGATTGGGTCCAAGCACCAATGCCACCTTGTAACCGATCCCAAATCGCAACAGGTAAAAAAATAAGTGTCAGCATGGGTAGAATTGCTACGCATGCAAGCATATTTTCTGTAATTTTTTTATAGTGTTGAAAGAGGTTGGCATAGATGAGGCAAACGCTCATGAGTAAAAAATATAAAGAGGCATCCGCAAAAGCACGAGGGGAATAATCTGCTTGCCAAGCAGAAATAAATACCAAAGTCGCTAATAATGCGATGAGTGGAAAGATGATTTTTCTTATTTTTTCGTCAAATATTTGATATTTTTCTTTAAAGAGTAGATGAAAGCCTAGAACATTGGTTGTCAGTAATAATAAAATTTCGTAGATTCGCCATGCATCATAAGGCGCTTTGACCCAATATGCACTTAAACTTGAAAATGCAATAAAACAGAAAATGGGAATTAAAATAAGCAACGATTTGTTTATAATATGGAACATTGAGAGATCCTTCTAAGTCTTTCTATATAGGGGAATTATATGAAAGATATAAAGCAAATAGTAAAAGAAAAGTTCAAAGCATTTGCAGTCCATTTTGCATTATCTTTCTTGATTTTAAGTTTAATAATAAGTTTTATTTATTTTGTCTGGTATCCGGGGCCGATTTTACAGGCTGTTCAAGCAAGTAAAATTTTATTGTTGGTAATTCTTATTGATGTGGTATTGGGACCATTATTGACATTTATCGTGTATAAAAAAAATAAAAAAACCTTGAAAATGGACTTAGTAGTGATTGGCTTTATTCAGGTAATTGCTTTGGCCTTCGGTATAAGCAGTTTAGCTTTAGCCAAACCTGTATGGATTACATTTAATGGTAATAAGTTTGAATTAATTCAGAAAAATGAAATCATTTATACAGGTGAAAATACACTACAGGAGTTTTTGAGTAGTCATTATTGGTCAAAACCTAAATTTGTAGCGGTAAAACTTTCAAGTGAGCCTAAGGTGAAAGAAGCACAAATCATGGAAGAAGTTTTTTCGGGTATATCATTAGCCCAAAAGCCTGAAAATTATGTGGAAATTAAACAGGTATTCCCAGAGATTGTAAAATCATCTTATCCACTAAAAGATTTATATAAATATAATGATCAAGCTCGCGTAGATGCCATCATAGAACGCTATTCAATACACCACCATTGGTTACCATTAAAAGCAAAAGAAGTAGATATGGTTGTTTTAGTAGGGAATACAGAAAACGATTTTGAAATAGTAGACTTACGCCCGTGGCGCTAATTTCGGTTTAGTATACTTTTTAAAAAAGCAGATTACCTCAAATCTGCTTTTTTGTTTATCATGTGCCAAACTTCCACTGCATGATATTTCCATGAAGTTCACGCTCGCCCTCATCGCAGCAATCCTGATCTCCTTTGCATGGCTCATGCCTGTACATTACCGCCCATGGGTGACTTATACGGGTGAATTGTATGCCTTCTTTGCGCTATTTGCGTTAGCTGCAATTTGCTTAAAAGAAAAACTCAAAATTCCTGCGGTCAGTCCGCCCTTATTAGTGCTTGCCTGCGTGCCCTTGACTCAATTTCTACTGGGGCAGGTATTTTTCTTTAGCATCGCCATGATGGGCTTTATTTTTGTCTTTAGCTTTTGGCTGGCAAGTGTGCTCGGTTATCACCTTTCAACAGGAAACTATAACCGGGAAGAAACTTTTACTAATTTGAGTTATGTGTTTTTAGCTTCAGGTACAATCACAGGCATGATCGCACTTTGCCAATGGACAAATCTGGATTCAGTATTGCCGGGGATGGTGAATATCAGTGGTGCTCAACGGCCCTATGCCAACTTCGCCCAGCCAAATAATATGGCGACTTTTTTAGTCATGGCATTGATGAGCTGTTTGTACCTCTATGAAAAGAAAAAAATCCAGACCAAGTTGCTATTTGCCTGCGCTGCAGTAATTGTTATGGGAGTGGCATTAAGCCAGTCACGTACTGCCTGGGTAGCTGCAATTGCCATCATGCTCTATTTAGCTTTCTATCAATATAAAGGCATTATTCGCCTGAAATGGTATTACAGCATCGCTTGGCTCATCTTCTTTATTGCCTGTGTTGTGGCCTTTCCTTTACTCAGTCAGTTGGCTGCGCAGGCAATGGATACGGACGTAGTTCAAAGCCGGGATGTAGTAGCGCGTGCTACCGGCGATATGTCACGCCTCGCAATCTGGCAGCAAATGATCGCTGCAATTCAGGCGCAGCCATGGTTTGGCTATGGCTGGTATCAAACCAGTGTCGCTTTTGTCTCGATTAGTGATACCGTTCAAGGTCCGGTCTGGATTCGTAGCGCACATAATTTTATTCTGGACTTTTTGCTCTGGAATGGACTGATCATCGGTCTGCCTTTCTTGGCATATTTTGGTTATTTGGGCTATCAGTTACAGCGCTGGGTGGATACGCCAGAATCTGTCATCGGGATCTTGATGATCGGGGCTTTTGTAACACATGCCATGTTTGAGTTTCCACAGCATTATGCCTATTTCCTGCTGCCAGTCGGTTTTATTCTGGGTACGGTTCTGGCACAAAATCCAAAAATTAAAATAATAGTTATGCCCTCAAGCGGCATGAAATTCATTTTTGCTGTTGGGTTGCTTTTATTGATTGTGATTTATCGCGACTATGATGTTGCGGTGCCAAAGCTTGGACAAAGTATTCGTTATGAAAAACAGCCGGAAAAAATCACCAATGAAAAACCAATTTATCTGCTGACCGAGTTTAATCATCGTATTGCCTGGATTCGTTTAAATCCTTATAGCAAAGTCTCTGCTGAGCAGATTAAGGAAGGTGAACAGATGGTGTTAACTTACCCAACTAAATATAATCTGATCAAATATGCCAAACTTTTAGCTTTTAATGGCTATGAGGCGGAAGCCAAGCACCAGCTGCAGCGCTTAAAAACCATTCAAAAGACTGAACTGAGTTATGATGAACTAATGCAGGATATGCCACGCTAAATACAAAAAAGCCAGCAGATGCTGGCTTTTTTAATTTAATTCTAGTTTTAGAGCTGGCTTTGAATATAGTTTTCGATACCCACACTCTCAATCAGGTCGATTTGCGTGGTTGTCCAGTCCAGATAGTTTTCTTCTTTTTCCAGAATTTCCTGTAGCAGATCGCGGGTCACATAATCCATTTCCGTTTCAGCCAGTGCCACAGCTTTCTGAATGGTTTCGATATTTTCTTTGACTTTGCGTACATCACAATGCAGCACTTCTTGAGTGTGCTGGCCGATATACAGTTTGCCCAGATGTTGCAGATTTGGCAGACCTTCTAAAAATAAAATCCGTTCAATAATCTTGTCGGCATGCTTCATCTGCACAATGGATTCTTTATATTCTGCCGAGCCCAGTTTCTCAATGCCCCAGTCATTAAACATGCGCGAATGCAGGAAATACTGGTTAATCGCAGTTAGGTGGTGATACAACACCTGATTGAGCTGATTAATCACATCACGATTGCCTTTCATCACATAACTCCATTTGAACCTGTTTTATCTTTCTAAGAAAGCGCTCTAACTCATGATAGTAAAGCAAGACAGGGGGCAATGGCGAGTAATTTATAGAACAGCAAATGAAAATCGCAATCGAATCCATCTCGGCTTAGATGAATGATAATAAAAACCCGCCAGAGTCAGAGGCGGGGGAGGAAGAATGATCTTAGATCATTGGTGTTATCATTATCTTTATTCGGTTTAGGCGGCTACAGCCAGACGGGCCGCAATCTGTGAAACTTCATCACTGATGATCATACGGGCTTCCGGGGCACAGCGGCCACAGCAAGTTCCAAGGTCCAATGCATCGCGCACATCACGATAACTTTCAGCGCCATTTGCAATAGCATCTTTAATGTCTTGATCTGTAATGCCACGGCATAAACAAACGTACATAGGACACAACCACAGTGATTAAATAAGATAAGTAATATTATTGATAATTGTTATCGTTTGTCAATAAAAATCATTTGAAATCTTTTTTATAATAATTGGTGATTTAGATAAAAGAAGATGATCTGAACGGAAATCCGAGTGTTATCCGGATTTCCGCACAAAATAAGTGAATAATTTAAAACAGAGTCTTGAAATCTGGTTACTTAATTAATGATATAAATCATTGATTAATGATGACAATGCCATCCATTTCAACCAAAGCATCTTTAGGTAAACTGGCAACGCCTAAGGCTGCACGGGCTGGATAAGGCTGGGCAAAATATTCGCCCATAATTTGATTCACCAGCTGGAAGTGCGATAAATCCGTCAGGAAAATATTCAGTTTGGCGATGTCTGCCAATGAGCCACCCGCTGCTTCACAAACAGCCTTTAAATTGTCAAATACGCGACGAATCTGGGCCTCAATGCCTTCAACCAGTTCCATACTATAAGGATCCAAGCCAATTTGACCAGATAGATAGAGGGTATCACCGACTAAAATGGCTTGCGAATAGGTGCCAATCGCAGCAGGGGCATTTTCAGTATGGATTACTTGGCGGGACATTAATTTCTCCTTTATCATCAACATACATCATATTCGATCGTTTCGGCTGACAAAAGCATTATCGTTTTAAATGATTAACTCGCTTTAGACGCTTCACTCAGAATGACGGGTTGGGACAGACGGGTAATTCGGGGAAAACCGAAATACATGCGCAGGTCACGGATGATCTGTGCAATCTGTTTGCGGTTATGGACTACGATATTGACGTAGGTCTGGTTATCTTGAGAGCGGACCATTTCTACACCGGAATGTGCTTTACGGCATTGATAGATCAGGTCAGAGATCTGTTCATCATCCATCGCCAGGTCAATACAGAGATAGGCGGTAAAGCTGATATCGTCCAGATCATCGGCAGTCCATTGCAATGGCATGATGTTTTCAGGATGCTGATGCTGTTCATGCAGCAGGTTATGACAGCGTGAGCGGTGCACAATCAGGCCACGACGGGTCAAATGACCTTGAATCGGATCGCCAAGTACCGGATTGCAGCAATGTGCATATTTAACATCAACCCCTTCCGTACCCTGAATCAAGCGGCCTGAACTCGCAACATTCTGATGCTGATCCTGGGCAAACAAATGATTGGCCACCAGTTGCGGTAATAAATCACCGACCGCAATCTGTTCAAAAAGTTGCTCTTTACTGGCAATGTGACGCCATTCCAGCAGGTTTTTCCAGTCAGCCTCGGTCAGATCCTGAATCGAGCGATGAAACAGTTTTAATGCACGATTCAGTGCCTGCTGTCCCACCAGACGCTGCTCGTCCAGATCCTGATCGCGCAAGATATTCTGGATTGCGCGGCGGGCTTTTTGAGTATTGATAAAACTGAGCCAGTCGGGATTGGGTGTCGCGAGTACATCAGTAATGATTTCAACCACCTGACCACTAGCCAATGGCGTTGATAGAGGTTTGGTTTCATTATTGATTTTAGCGCCCACCGCATGGTTGCCAAGGAACAAGCTGGCGGCATAAGCAAAATCAACTGCTGTAGCACCTTGCGGTAATTCATGCAGGTGCCCATGCGGGGTATAGACCCAGATTTTTTCCTGATGCAGATAATCCAGTAATTCACTAAATGTGGTTTTGGCACATTCACCATCGACCAGTACATTGAGATTCTGCATTGACGCCTGAATCGCAGAACGACAGGCTTGTGGAGCATTTTCGCCCAAAACTACACCGAAACGTGCGGCTTTACGCATCAGTTCGGTTTGAATGGTTAAAGACAAAGTGGTCTTTTCGCCTTTCAGGCGCATCATTAGGGACTGGTTGCCACCGGGTAAGGGGCGACGGATATGGTCTTCATAGCTTTGAATCTTAAAGCTTTGGGTCAGAATCTCTGCGAGACGGTCACAATCGGCAATGCTCTGTAAGATAATTTCAAAAGCATGGCTATGCGTCAATTCTTGCAGGTCAATGTCATTTTTAACAAAATGACGAAGTAACTCGATATTGTTATTTTTCTTTTTAATGCGGCCTTGAATACCATTTTTCTGCAGCAGTTCGGTCAGGTTTTTTTCCCATTTGGCCTGATATTCACAGCGTTTCGGCTTGGTTTCCTGCAGGGCAGTCTGAACATTGTTGTACATATCCAGATCAAGATTCTGATAGCACAAATGCTCCAGATTGTCGGCCATTTCATTCATGCCGACAATACGTGCCATTGGAACAAAAATTTCAAAGGTTTCCCGGGCAATACGGGCACGTTTGTCGGGGCGTAGCGCTTCCAGGGTGGTCATGTTGTGATAGCGGTCAGCCAGTTTCACAATAATGACACGCGGATCCTGTAAGGTCGCTTGCAGAATTTTCCGGAAAGAAGCTGCTTTATTATATTCTTTATCGCTGGAATGACTCAGTTTGGTCACGCCATCGACCAGTTCTGCGACCGTGTTGCCGAATTTTTCAGCAATATCATCTTTACTGAACTCAGTGTCTTCAATCACGTCATGCAGCAGGGCTGCCATTAAGGTTTCAGTATCCAGACGCATATGCGCCAAAATGCAACTGACCGCAATCGGATGCAGAATATAAGGTTCACCACTTTTGCGAATAATGCCGTCATGGGCGATATCTGCATAATCACAGGCCGCAAGCACACGTTCAACGTCGTTTTCACTTAAATACGCGTCGATAATGATCTTTAGCTGTTGCTTGGCTTGACTGACCTGTGGGCCTGGCATAAAACACCTTTAAAACTGAATTTTTTACAAATTAAACCATGAAAGCTCTAATGAAATGCAAAGTACAGAGCTGATTAATTTTTACTATAAAAAGTAGAAAATCTCTAGCAGTTTGCATGAGCTAACCCTTATGTTATAACCGTTCTGGTATAAATATAAAAGTCACATAACAAAAAAAGCCTAGTTTTAAACTAGGCTTTTTGATTGACGATCTCTTATTGGAAAGAAAAACCGTCTAAGTTCAGATTGTTTGCAGAAAGTGCAAGGTCCAGACTTGATGTCTGATAGTCTTGATCACGTTGTTTCAAAATATCTTTTGATACATGACCTGCAGCGATTTCACGTAAAGCAACAACAGTCGGTTTGTCATTGTCCCATTCTACAGTTGGTTCAATGCCTTGACGCGCCAATTGACGCGCACGCTTGCTTGCCACTAGTACAAGCTCAAAGCGGTTGTCTACATGGTCTAAACAATCTTCAACGGTGACGCGTGCCATAAGAATTCTCGTTTGAATAATAAATTTTAACAGACTGCACAGTATAAAAGGCTTTGTCTATAGACTCAAGTTTTAATCACTGCTCAGTCGGCGTGATCAGTTTCTGAATCAGCTTTTCATGACGGTTGGCTTGCTGGCTAAGCACCAGACGATTGGCAATAATCACTGCTTCAAGGTCATGCAGCGCCTTATTGAAGTCATCATTGATAATGATATAGTCAAAGTTGCTATATTGCTGCATATCTTCTACTGCACAGCTCAGGCGATGTTCAATCACATCAACGGTATCAGTCCCCCGGTTAGACAAGCGTTCCCGCAAATCAAACTGGCTTGGCGGCAAGATAAAAATTTGTTTTGATTCAGGAAAAAGTCGACGAACCTGCTGTGCGCCCTGCCAGTCAATTTCCAGCAGTACATCATGGCCTTTAGCCAACTGTTCTTTCACCGTGGCCTGCGCGGTACCATAGTAATTACCAAATACTTCAGCGTATTCGATAAAACCACCTTCATTGACCAGATTTAAAAAATCTTCTTTGGTGGAGAAGTGATAATGCACGCCATCGAGTTCGCCAGGTCGTTGACCACGTGTAGTATGTGAAACAGAAACGTGAAGATTGTTGACACGCTCAAGTAGGGCTTTAACAAGGGATGTTTTGCCTGTTCCAGACGCTGCAGAAACGACAAACAAGAGACCCGACATGATATTTTTCCTGATATGATAAAATATCTTCTCTATTTTAGAGTAGAGCGGCTTTAAACTAAATAGTTGTCAGCCGATTGTTTACATTTATTTCAATTGAACCACTAAAAATGGTGTGAGTATTGAGGATTCTATGGAAATTGTTTTAGCCAACCCGCGTGGTTTCTGTGCTGGTGTGGATCGTGCCATTGCGATCGTGAACCGTGCCTTAGAATGCTTTAACCCACCAATTTATGTGCGTCATGAAGTGGTGCACAACAAATTTGTGGTCGATGACTTACGCCAGCGTGGTGCAATTTTTGTTGATGAGCTGGATGAAGTGCCTGACGATAATATCGTGATTTTTAGTGCACATGGTGTTTCGAAAGCCGTCCAGCTTGAGGCTGAACGCCGTGGTTTAAAAGTTTTTGACGCGACTTGCCCGTTGGTCACTAAAGTACATATTGAAGTGACGAAATATGCACGCGAAGGAGTGGAAGCCATTCTGATTGGGCATGAGGGACACCCAGAAGTTGAAGGTACCATGGGCCAATATGACAAGAAAAATGGCGGTGATATCTATTTAGTAGAAGACGAAGAAGACGTTGCTGCGTTAACTGTGCGAAATCCTGAAAAAGTAGCATTTGTCACTCAAACCACTTTATCAATTGATGATACGGCGAAAGTGATTGATGCCTTACGTCAAAAATTCCCAATGATCCAAGGCCCGCGTAAAGATGATATTTGCTACGCTACGCAAAACCGTCAGGATGCAGTGCGCGATCTGGCTGAACGTTGTGATGTAGTCTTAGTTGTGGGTTCACCAAATTCATCTAACTCAAACCGTTTGCGTGAACTGGCTGAACGTATGGGTAAATCTGCTTATCTGGTTGATAATGCCGATGAGCTCAAACAGGAATGGTTTGCAGAAAATATCCAGATTGGGGTAACAGCAGGCGCGTCAGCACCGGAAATTCTGATTAAGCAGGTCATTCAGCGGTTACAGGACTGGGGTGCCCAAGCACCACATGAGCTGGATGGGCGAGAAGAGAATATTACATTCAGCCTACCGAAAGAGTTACGTATTCCTGTAATCCAAGGCTAGACTGTTAACTGCTTAACATTCTGTTTTTTATTTAAAAATAAACAGATGGCTGTGAACTGACAGTTATCTGTTTTTTTATGCCTTTTATCTGTTCTGTGTAGTTTTTGTAATTTTAATAAGTAATAGTTTAAATGGGTGAATATGAGGCCCAAGGGGGAGGAAGTATGTATAAAAGCCAAGGATTTACTTTAATTGAGTTAATGATCACGATTGCGGTGTTGGCGATTATTGCAGGAATAGCTGCTCCTTCTTTTGGAAATATGATGACACAACAAAATCTCAAGAAAAGTACTAATGAACTCATCGGAGTATTGCAAGAAGCACGCTCTAAAGCTGTTTTAGAACGTCGGAATGTAAAGATTGAGCTCAAGTCTGTAGAAACACCAACTCGGGTAGCAAATACTGATACGGTTTTAAATTGGATGCCTTATGGCTCCACCACATTACTTCCAAGTAGTGCAACAGAAATTACATATGGATTTAATGGCGGTGTAGTTGGTGCAACTACAGATACGACATTTATCTTATGTAGTAATTCGGGCGGAATATCTCAAACTATTTCAGTATCTAAAATGGGAACGGTTCAACAAGTGGTGAAGGGAACATGCTGATGAATAGAATAAACCATCAACAGGGTGTTGGACTAATGGAAGTACTCATTGCATTGCTTATTCTGGCAATCGGCGTAATGGGATTTATTGCGCTTCAGTATAGAGCGGTTGAAGCAACTATAGAAAGTGGTTCGCGTATTCAAGCGATTAATTTAGGTCGTGACTTGGCTGAAAGAATGCGAGTGAATCGTGGTGCAGAAAATGTTTATACATATAACTTGAATACACCAGGGAAACAACTGGATAGAGCGAAAAACTGCTTTACTGCAACTAATTGTACAAGTACTGACTTTGCTGATTTTGATGTGTCCGAAATTTCTAGAAAAGCACGTTCAATTGGCATGATGATTAATTATTTGCCATGCCAAGGAAATAATGATGGGCGCCGTTGCATTTATGTAGCATGGGGAGACACTGCACCAACACATGGAGCAGTTGGGGAAGGAAACTGTACTTCGAGTACTGCATATGATCCTGATTCAACCTGTTTAATTATGGAGGTCTACTGATATGAATAAACAAGTAGGTTTCACTTTAATCGAGTTGATGATCGCATTAGCACTTGGTTTGGTAATTAGTGCAGCAGCTTTGATGCTGTTTTTAACTGCATCAAGAAGTCAAGCATTACAACAAGGACAGGCGAGTTTACAAGATGATGCAAATTTTGGTTTAAATACAATTATTCAAGATATTCGCTTGGGTAATTTGAATACCGTTCAATCAAGTATCAATGATCTTAGTACCTATGGCGGTATTGTATTTAGGTCGAGTGCAAATGCAGTGACTGTAACAGGAACAGAAAGAGCTAATCTGCCTATTACACTTATTGGGGGTACTGTGGCACAGAATTTATTATCCAGAAGTCATGGTCAGACAGTAGGAAGTGCCCCACAGTGGTCTGGTATCTCAAATATAAATACTTTTTCTAGTGACCAATTAACAATTCAATATTTACCTCAATACATCAAAGATGATAAAGGCACCCTAGCCACTACAGATGATGTTTGGTATGGAGGATTTGATTGCGAAGGGAATAATTTAGAATTTACCCTGGCACAGGGGAGACAGGTAATAGTACAGCGTTACTTCTTAAGAGCTGATAGTAATAAAAGCGATAATGAGCCAAATCAGCCTTTAGCGCTTGCCTGTGATGCAGGGTATTATCCTTTAGATGGTAGTCCAACTTCTATTACAGGATTTGGAGATGCTGGACAGATTATTTTAAAACGCGCCGATCATTTCAGGGTGTTGTATGGTATTCAAAATGGGGCTAATTATCGTTATGTTGATGCTGCTACTTATCTTGCATTGCCAGCTCCAAGACCGCGAATTCTATTAATTCAATTAGGGATTCTTGGGCGCTCCAATCAGTCAGTGGGGAATGACAGCACCTTCTCAGACAGCCAAGTTTTTCAAGTATTAGATCAAGCTGTAAAAATTAAAACACCTGCAGCGAACTCTCCTAAATATGCTCGTCAAGTAGTAACACAAACAGTCGCTTTGAGAAATACATTTGGGGAAAGAGGGCAATGATTAAGAAACAACGTGGTGCAACGCTTATAGTGGTTCTACTTATATTGTTAGCTGTTATTGTCTTGGGAACGCTTGCAGTACGACAAGGAATGGTTTCTCTGGGAATTGCAACGAATAGTCAAGCGCAGCAGCTGTTGCTACAAAACTCGGACTCGGCATTTTTCAATATTGAAAGAGAAGATAATATCATTCAGGCACTCAGTGGCAGTGGGATGTTTGGCTATATTGGTGGGGCTGATGATAGAGATAAGGAACTTGTATTTTGCTATAGAGGTGCTGAACCAAGTTTCTTTGACATCAATCGTGCAAGTATCATCTATTGGAAAGCGGGAACAACTGCACCAACAAATAATGAATTTGGTACAGAAGGTTACTGTGATTCGAGTACAGGAAGTTCTACTAACTTTTTTACAAGTGGAAGAAAAGTGGTAATGACACAAGTCGCGGTCAAGTTTTCTAGTATTTCTGAAAATGATCCATTTTTTGGGGCGCAATTTGGTACGGATGAAGAAGCAGTTAAATTCGAGCGTAGTAAGGCAGTAAAGGTTTTTGCAGTTTCAGTTATGCCTAATCTTACGTCTGCAACGAGTTCAGCAATTAATGCATGTTTTCAAAATCATATGAGTGAAGTAACAATTCCTGTAGGGACTACGGTAAGTTTAAATGCACCGAGTAGAAGAACGGTCACAGAATGCCTGAGTGATCTCAATGTTCCGTTTACTTCTCATGTGACTGAATATGTCATTGTTCAGGACTTTGTCTAAATTTGGGGTAATGAAATGAAACAATTAAAAAATAATTTTCTAAGTTCATATGGCTATAAAGTCCTTGTTGCAAGTATGACTGCACTATCAACAGTATTGGTTACTACTAGCGTAACTCAAGCAAGTGATATTGACATTTATCAGGATGCAAAGTCTGGTGATGTCACCCTTATGTTTATGCTTGATGTATCTGGAAGTATGACTGGCAATGGTTCATATGACGGTACAGGACAGTATCGAATTACTCGTCTAAAAACAGCAATGAATGATCTTCTAAATGGTAATGCATCTAAAGGAATCACAAAGTTAGCCGATGATAAAATTATAGGTTTATCAACCTTGGGTTCACCAACAAATACTGAGTCTGGTGCAGTATTAGTTCCTGCAAGACGTTTAAATACAACAATAGTTGTACAAGAGTGCACGGGTTCAAGGTGGAATACTCAATGTAAAGATGTAAATAAAACCCAGCGCGAAATATTGTGGGAAAGAATTAATGGATTATCCGCAAACTCTAACACTCCAACAGGTCGATCATATGCGACTACTATTTCCTACTTAATGGGAACATCTACTAAAGATTATGACAATGGAGGGTGGAATGAGTCAGATAGTCTGACTAAAAGTGGAAATAATTACAGCTCTCCTACTTCTCTGACTCAAATGGATGAGATTAAGAAATGTAGTGGCCAAGGAATTTATGTATTAACAGATGGAGAGCCAAATAAAGGAACAACTACAAACCTGTCGAAGGCTGCTATTGGTAAAACAACGTTTCCAAATTGTACTGGGACATCACCTGGATGGGATTGTATTGGAAAATTAAATTCTGCGTTATTAGATCCAACTAAAAATGCTAAAGGATTGAAATTTAAAACAGCTGTAGTAGGGTTTGGTAATAGTTTTAATAGTATTCCAAAATACGATCCTACAAAATCACAAGCGGAAAATCTAGCTCCATTTTTAGATCAATATGGAAACAAGAAAACAAATTTAACAAATGTACAGGAAGCCGCATATTGGGGAATTATTGGTGAAGGTGGGTGGTATCCAGGAAATAGTTCTCAAGATATTGTAGATAGTGTTAATGATTTTATTAATAACTTATCGCAAGGGATTCCTTCAGTGACTACAGGCTCGCCTACAGTTCCTCGTGATGCATTAAATCCAGCTGAACTCCAAGATGTGGCTTATTATCAGACCTTTCAACCGACACCGAATACCAATTACCAACTGTGGCTTGGAAATTTGAAAAAATTTAAAGTTGATGGAAATGGTATATTAAAAGGTCAAGGTGGTTCTCGGGTCTTTAATAATAATGGTAGTCTAGTCGAACCTACCTATGATGAAAATGGAAATATTACATCAGCAGTTTATGATTATTGGGCGAAAGCAATTGATAATTCAGTAGTCAATAGTGATGAGAATACAGTGGGTAGCCGTAAATTTGCAGCGAGAGGTGGTGCTTGGTCTCAATTATTATTAGGGGCTAAAGCTGATAACCAAACAGCTCAACGGAAATTGCTAACAAACCGTAGAGCGACTGGAACAGGAGCTTCAACTGTATTTGGGGGGAGTGGTAACCTTCGTCAAGTTCAACTTGCAGACCTTTCAGATTCGACATATAAAAATGATCCGAATCGTGGTTATTTAGTATCATTATTAGGCTATAACATCGATGTTAATAGCCCGCCAACGACAGTTGCAAATTTAATTACCCAACCAGCTCTACGTCAGATGGGTGCAGTCATGCACTCTTACCCAGTGCTTGTTACGAATAAAGGTAAGCTCAGTTACAACACAACTGATAAGGTTATGGAATCGACTAACCGGGAAGACTATATACTTTTCGGAACAACGCAAGGTTTGCTTCATGCTGTCGATGCCAATACTGGTGTAGAAAAATTTGCCTTTGTGCCTAATGAAATGGTAGACAATCAAAAAGATGCTTTCAGGCTGTCGAATGTTACTGCTGGGGGAATGCAAAAACTGTTTTACGGAATTGATGGTGCGTGGGCGCTTGATACGCGTTATGTGGTAGATGCTTCTGGTAATCTAACTGTGGGTAATGGCCGAACCACTAGTCAAAAGGGCTGGCAAATCGCATACGGTGGTTTGCGTATGGGTGGCCGTAGTTATTATGCTTTAGATTTGAGCGATATAAACAGCCCAACACTTAAATTCCATATCGATCCTGCAACCCAGAAAGTCTATAACGGATCATCAAGCAAGACATTCTCACAGTTGCAATATATGGGCCAAAGTTGGTCAAAACCGTCCATAGCATGGGTTAATTGGGGTGGTGTACGTAAACGCGTTATGTTTGTAGGCGGGGGGTATGATGCTGGTGGTGATGATGGTGATGCGCGTACAAATGGTGTAAAAGGCTTATATGAAGGTTATGAGAGTCATATTTATAATCAACAAAATAAGAAAGGCGCCGGTGTCTATATGTTTGATGCTGACAATGGTGATTTATTATGGTGGGCCAGTGCCAATGCATCAAGTACTTCAGCAGTAACAACAGAATCAGGTGTAATCGCCACTCAACATAATGACTTAAAATATAGCGTTGCAAGCCAAATCCGTACGGTTGACCGTGATGGAGATGACCTTGTAGATCATCTTTACTTTGGGGATTTAGGCGGTCAGGTATTTCGAATCGATTTGGATAATAAACAAGGTAAGATAGGAGCTGTACCCAAAACTCCAGTCCGTCTATTAAATTTAAATGCGGCAGAGAAAAGTCCACGTTTCTATGATATGCCGAGTTTCTCTCTATATAATGCAGGCGGTGAAACATTTGCATTGATTTCAATAGGCAGTGGTAATAGAAGCGAACCTTTACGAGATTATACAACCACTACAGCAGGCTACGATTACGATTCTATTTATAATGTTTATGATAAAGATGTTGCACGCCGTGATTTGTTCAATAGAGCGGCAACAGCGCCTCTTAAAACTGAAAGCGTCATAAAAACGCAATTAGGAGAAATTACCGATAGTAATCGCTTCTCAACCACTAATCCTGTTGCACCTTATTCAGGTAAAGGCTGGTTCTATCGCTTCCAAAACTGTACAGCTGGAGTAGATGGAGCACTGAAAAATTGTAGTAGCTATAAAAAACAAAGTGAGAAAGTATTTGGTACACCCTTGGCGATGAACTATAAATTATATGTTTCTACTTTTGATGCCAGTAAACCCGGTATTTCTGGTGATTGTGGCGCTGGTGTCAAAGGTGAAAGTATGATTACAGCTTTCTGTTTGCCATATGGCCAATGTGCTTCGAAGCCAGCTGATTCACGTGCTGTAATTGGTGTAGGTATTCATACTGTAACCGTTGGTGGTAAAGATGATGGAGGTGGAGGAAAGCCTGATTGTGAAGGTGACAGCTGTCCACCAACTTGTGGTGATGAAGCATGTCCACCAGAAGCGGAAGGTGAGTCTAGTGCAAAAAATTACTGTATTCAAACAAGTGGCCGTATTGCTCTAACTGTGACGGGTAGTTTCGGTGGTGGTGAAGCAACAGAAATGTGTCTGATTCCCCAACGTTGGTATGAAAAACTAGCGCGTAAAAACTGATAGGTGACTTATGAATTTAAATATTTCACCAGTAAAGGGTTTTACTTTGGTTGAACTCATGGTTGTGGTCGTAATTGTAGCTATATTTGCTGCGGTTGCGATTCCATCCTATCAAGCTACTGTACGACGTGGTCAGGCTGCGCAAGCACAAGATCAACTCCAACAAATAGCAATGATGTTAGATAAGCATAAGTCTCGCAACTTTAGCTATGAGGGAGCTAATGTGCCAACGGATTTGAGGGTGCTGCCTAAAGGTGCAACTGGAACAGCTGTTAAGTACAATTTTGTTTTAGTTCCTGGCGCCACCGGACAAACATGGGTTGTGACAGCTGAAAGTCAAGATACGCGAAACTTTAGCTTCTTAATGTCAAGCACAGGCTTGCGCTGTAAAAATAAGACTTGGGCTAATATTAATACCACGACCATGACGTGTGGAGCGGGGCATGAAGAATGGTAAATGAAAATAAAGGCTTTACGCTTATCGAACTCATGATTGTGGTGGCAATTATAGGTATCCTTGCTGCGATTACTTATCCTTCATATCAGGAATATGTTCGAAAAACGAAAAGAACTGAAGCTCAAGCTGAGTTATTGGATATTGCTCAAAAAATACAGCGCTATAAAATTGCTAATTTTTCTTATATGAAAGATGTTGGAGGGACACCAACGGCTATTACGTTAGCAGATATACAGCACTCAGGAAATATTCCATCACAAGGTGAAGTCCTATATACCGTCGCTTTAACTAATGTCGGGTTGAGTACATGGACACTTGTAGCTACTCCTAAAACCGGTACTGTGGTTGCTAACAATGGTGTTCTTTGTTTAAATCAAAGAAACCAGAAATTTTGGGCTAAGGGTGCGGTAGCTTGTGCCTTGAGTGAAACATCTACTTGGGACGGTCGCTAACTCAAATCCAAAATTCTACCTAAATACTTTTTGATCTTTCATTCAGGGCAAAGTTCAAGTAAAATACTGCCCTCTATGAAAGGGGTTTGAGCTGTATCGATGGTCGGTACAAGGATAATCCGTAAAAACTATAAGGTTCTATCATGGTTGTTATTCGTCTTGCACGCGGTGGTGCTAAAAAACGTCCGTTCTATCAAATCATTGTGACTGATAGCCGTAATGCACGTGACGGTCGTTTCATCGAACGTATCGGTTTCTTCAACCCTACAGCTCAAGGTAAAGCAGAAAAACTTCGTTTAGATGCTGACCGTTTTGCTCACTGGGTTTCTCAAGGTGCTCAACCTTCTGATCGTGTTGCTTCTTTAGCTGCTCAAGCTAAGAAAGCTGCAGTTGCTGCATAATTTTTATATAAATTAGGTAGTAGCTTGCCCATGACACCAACACAGAATGTTCCCGAAGATCGTATTCAGATTGGACAGTTACGTTCAGCATATGGATTAAATGGGTGGCTCTGGGTCTATTCCAATACAGACCCCATGAGCAACATATTTGACTATCTGCCTTGGTACATTGAGACCAAAGCAGGTTGGCAAATTGTCGATGTAAAACGTTGGAAACCACATGGTAAAGGCCTGGTTGTTTCGCTGAAAGGTGTGAGTGATCGCACTGCTGCAGACGAACTGGTTGGCTCCAATGTCTGGATCTCTAAATCGCAACTGCCTCAAGCTGGTGTAGATGAGTATTACTGGTCTGATTTGAAAGGTCTAACGGTGTTAGGTCTGGATGAGCAGGAACAAGAAATCAATCTTGGTCAAATTTTTGAGCTGTTTGAAACAGGTGCTAACGATGTGATGGTAGTTCGCGCAACTGCCGACAGCATCGATGGCGAAGAGCGAATGATTCCATGGCATAAAGATGTGGTGCAACGCGTTGATCTTGAAGCTGGTCGTATCTACGTCAATTGGGGCGTAGATTACTAAGAATTTTTCGGAAATACGGGAGTCTGCGATGTTCTTTGCAGTCATTACGCTTTTTCCTGAAATGTTTGAAGCGATTACAGCCTATGGTATTAGCGGGCGCGCAGCAAAACGTGAATTGATGCAAGTTCATTGTATCAATCCTCGCGATTATGCGACGGGCAACTATAAACGGGTGGATGAACGTCCATTCGGTGGTGGTCCGGGTATGGTGATGATGGCTGAGCCTCTGGCAAAAGCAATCCAGCATGCCAAAGAGCTTGCAACGCAAGCGGGTGCAGTTCAGGTTCCTGTGGTGTATATGTCACCGCAAGGACAGACCTTAAACGAAACTGCGGTACAGGATTTTGTCAAATATGACGGAATTATCGTACTGTGCGGACGTTATGAAGGTGTCGATGAGCGTTTGATCCAGCAATATGTTGATCAGGAATGGTCAATTGGAGATTATGTCTTGTCAGGTGGTGAACTTCCTGCGATGGTTTTATTGGACAGTATTATCCGGAGACTTCCGGGTGCCATGTCTGATGAACAATCACACGTGCAAGACTCATTTGTGGATGGTCTGCTAGATTGCCCACAATATACCAAGCCAGATCATTTTGAAGGTTTGGATGTGCCTGAGGTGTTAAAGTCCGGGCATCATGCCAATATTGAAAAATGGCGGTTTTTGCAGCGATATCAGCGTACACTTGAACGCCGCCCAGAGTTGGTGGAAAAAGTCGAACTGAGCAAGCAGCAGAAAAAATGGCTAAAAGATTTGTAAGATATTGATGAGTGATCATTTCTGTCTTCAAGCAAGTACTTAAAATGATTTAAGTATTCTTTAATAGGCTCTTTATGGTTGAGATGGTCAACCATAAAGGGAAAGATAATCGGGTGTATGCGCTTTAGCCTCTATACCCAGCGATGATCAGACCTCTTCTGACTCGCACATATTGGAGATACCCCATGAGCGGTAAGCATCCTTTAGTTCAAGTAATTGAAAACGCACAATTGAAACAAGACATCCCTGCTTTTGCACCAGGTGATACAGTTATTGTTCAAGTTAAAGTAAAAGAAGGCGAGCGTGAGCGTTTACAGGCGTTCGAAGGCGTTGTAATTGCTAAGAAAAACCGTGGTTTGAACTCTGCGTTCACAGTACGTAAAATTTCTAGCGGTGTTGGCGTTGAGCGTGTATTCCAAACTCACTCTCCAATCGTTGCTGGTATCGAAGTGAAACGTCGTGGTGACGTTCGTCGTGCTAAACTTTACTACCTACGTGAATTGTCTGGTAAAGCTGCACGTATTCGTGAAAAATTACCAGCTCGTAAAACTAAAGCTTAATTTTAAGTTTTATACGAGTGAAAAAATGCGCCTTTGGGCGCATTTTTTATGCCTGATTTTTATTTGGATTTATTCGAAATGTTCCTGCAAAGGCAAGATCAT
Source organism: Acinetobacter sp. 228 (assembly GCF_048147885.1). NCBI lineage: Bacteria > Pseudomonadati > Pseudomonadota > Gammaproteobacteria > Moraxellales > Moraxellaceae > Acinetobacter > Acinetobacter sp. 228. The sequence goes on along the minus strand of NZ_JAYWYV010000006.1, from coordinate 119,920 downwards.
GGCATCCAAAATATCCAAGAAAATTTTATGAATAAACATCAGGAATAATACAAAATATCCCCAAGACTGGAATCCTGCATTAAAAAGTTGAATGCAAATAAAACATTGTGTGATAGCCAGTAAAATACTGATCCATACATTTGCGATAATATGTCGATGACAAGAGGGACAATAATAAGGCTCATATTTTTTAAATTGAAAAGGATTAATCACTTTTCGTTTGCAACAGGGGCAGGTTCTTTTAAATCTGTTTTTGATTTCTATAGAAGGTATCTGCATTTATTTTATTTCACAGTTCTTTTTATATTTGATGAATATTTTATATGCAGTTTAATCATGATTAACAAGTAAATTTTAAGAAAAAATTTAGCGAAAAATAAGATGGAAAAAGCCTCTGGATGAATAGAGGCTTGTGTAGCTCTATAAACCTTGCAGTTTTAAGCGGTTGGCATGCTGGCGATAAACATCGACTGGGTCTGGAGCAAAGACATTTTTTAACCCGAGTAACTGGTTCACTTCGTCCAGGTGGTTCCAGTTGTAGTTATCCCGAATGGTTTTACCGAATTTGGCACTACAGCGGGAGACCAGACCATCATTTTCCTTGCCGCCATCAATGAGCAGGGCTGTAACTTTGAGTGCTGAATCAGGATCGAGCGGGTTGGTAACTTGGCCTACACCTGTGAATGAATAGTTGTAGATACCTTTTTGTTGATATGCACCTTCACCACAGGTGGTAGTCGGCATACCCAGTGGATATTTCTGATTGAATTGCGCAGATCCTGCCAGGGTCAGGCTGCGACCACCAGCCAGAGAATCATGCGGGAAACTGTTCGGATCCAGACCTTGTGCCCAGGTGATGGCCTTAGACACCAGGTTAATGCCACCCACTAAAGGTCCTTGTATCGGTGTGCCTTCTGCTTGCAGGATCAGGTCTGCAACCGGGGAACCCTTATGCGGAGCACCGACGGAAGTCAGGGAAGCAATTATTCCATTCCCTGCACCTGCGACATAACGAATGGTCGGGCCGCCATGGGAATGACCGATCAGATTGACTTTCTTTGCACCGGTAATGGCCAGAATTTCATTTACTTGCTCTAAAAGTTGCTCACCACGAATTTCCGATGAGTTAAAAGGCGAGACACGGGTTGCCCAGACATTGCCGCCATTACGCGCCAGATCCGGTAAAATCTGATACCAGTAATCCAGTCCAAACTGGTCAGTACCGATCCGGATGAAACCCGCCATACCATGTGCAAAGACAATCGGATATTGGGTCTTGGCATATTGTGAACTGGCTTTTGCTGTAACCTGACTGGCCTGGGTGGATGCCTGGGTGCTGAGACATGTACCCGCCAGTAGCAGGCCGGTGATTAATATTCCGAATTTCATTATATTTTCCTCACTTTTGTTGTTTTAACGGGATGATCCTCATCCGGTTGCCTAAAGTTTCCCTCTGTAGCAGGGACTTAGTTTCCTAAGTTTTTTTAATTAATAGAGATGATCTATTCATAAAGATGAGTGATTTATAAGCCTTGCAGTTTGAGCCGGTTGGCATGTTGGCGATACAGTGCGACCGGATCCTGCGCGAAAGGACCCAAAATGCCAAAAAACTGGTTTACTTCATCAAAATGGTTATGGGCATAGTCCTGACGGATGCTCTGGCCATAGCGTCCGCTACACAGCGGCAGAGCACCATCATTGGCTTCTCCTTTCAGAAAACTGCTACCTAACGTCACGACTGTAGATTCAATCGCATCCAAGGAATTGGTTGCCTGCCGGTTGCCCATCCAGGAATAGTGGTAAATTCCATTGGGTGTAAGTTTGCTGCCTTGAGACTGACAGTTTTGGGGAATAGCAACGGAACCATATTTTCTATTGAAAGCCTGAATCGCCTCTGGGTTCATGGCTTGCAGTGCCTCGATCGTACTGACCGGATACTGGTTGCCTGTAACTAGATTCATGCTGTGGCCCAGAATTGTCCCGATGGCATGAATAAAGGGTTCAAGGAGGGGTGTCTGGCTGGCATTGACAAAAACCGGTGTGCCTTGCATGGCGCCTGCAATGGCGGTTAAAGAGGCGGCTTTATGCGGTGCAACGCCCTCGATATATTGAATCGTTGGGCCACCTTGGCTATGCCCAATCAGATTGACTTTCTTATGGCCTGTCAGTGCCAGTACTTCATCAATTTGCATCAAGAGCTGTTCGCCGCGCAGTTCATTGGACGCAACAGCAGACAATTCGGCAGAAAACACCCGTGCACCATGCCGGCTCAGATCTTGGGGAATCTGATACCAATAATCCAGACCGATGCTCTCCGTTCCAATCCGGTTAAAACCCAGACCAAAACCATGCACAAAGACCATCGGGTATTTTGTCCTGGCATAACTTGAGAGAATAAAATTGCTTTTATATTGTTGTAATGCCGAGGCTTGCACAGGGCCAATTAATAGGGAAACCAATAGCAAAAAGCTTAAGTACGATATTATTTTTTTCATTGCAGCTTCCCGATCACGGATAGGTCAAATAAAAAATAATCAGAAAAAAGCCTATATCTCAGCTGAAATATAGGCACTCTGGGATTATAAACCTTCTAATTTGAGCCGGTTGGCATGCTGGCGATAGAGGGCGACCGGATCGGGTGCAAACATACCCTTCAGACCAAACATCATGTTGGCCAGGTCCGTATGATTGAGTTTGTACTGGTCATGAATGACCTTGCCCATGAACGCACTACAGCGTGACACCATGCCATCATTGTCTTTACTGCCATAAGATAAAGGGCCGAGCTGCATCAGAATCGTATCAATATCCAGGGCATTGGTGGCTTGGGCTACACCTGTCCATGAATAATAATGGATTCCTTTACTGTCTTTCTGCTTTAAATTTTTATTGCAGTTTTCTGTGGAGGCCAATACACCATCTTTGACCACCTGCTGCGCCACGGTGGCATTAAAAGTATTTGAGCCGGTCTGGGTCAGGGATTTCATGGAAGCATCAAAATCAATTTCCAGTTCAGGTTTAAACTGGCCCAGTGCAATCAATGGACCAATAATATAATCACCTAAAATATTAAAGGCGGTACGGGTCAGGCGATTATTCTGAATATCATCTGCCACTTTGGAGCCATGGTAGGTTCCTGCAACGCCAGTGATAGACACAATATACTGCGGCTGGGTCGCTGCAACATACAGCACTGTTGGTCCGCCATGGGAATGGCCAATCAAGTTCAGTTTTTGCTTGCCGGTAATTGCCAGAACCTCTTCAACCTGATGGATCAGTTGTTCCCCGCGATGCATCGTAGTATTTGCCGGCGATAATTGTGCCGCAAACACGGTTGAGCCATTACGTGCCATATCTGGCAGAATCTGATACCAGTAATCCAGCCCGATACTATCGGTACCAATACGTGACCAGCCTAACCAGCCATGCACCATCAGGATCGGATATTTGGTCTTGGCATAGTCGGATCTGCTCTTTTCTATCACTTGTGTTGCACTCGCTGCGGCCTGAGTCTGTGCAGAAAAGCTTAATCCCAGCGTTGTTATTAAAGCTACAGTCATAAACTGTGCTGTCTTACTAAAAGTACGCATAACTGTCCCTTTTTAATTTTATCGTTATTCAAGCAATCATTGCTTTGTATAAAGTGCTGCAAGCCACAAAATCAGAGGATGAAAATACAGTTCCGACCTTCAGTGGCTGAGCAAATTTTCTTTTTTAAAAGGGGTATTTTTTCATTTCAAAGCGTTTAAACCATGTCATTTCAGGACATGCAGGACAGGAGGTTTTTACATTGTAAGCATATGTTTTATTTACACATGTATTTAAATTACAAGTGGCTGAAATACAAAAAGCTCGTGCGGGTTATTTTGTGTAAATAAGAAATATTTAGAAACAACTCTTAGGAGTTGTTTTTAGCACAACAATTAAGTCTTAAATATTGAGGTCATAAAAAAGCCATCAACAGGTGATGGCTTTTGGATTTAATCCGCGAAGGGTAACTTGGCCCCCTGATCATGGACCTGTTCAAAGGTTTCTGCCCGTAGCTGTTCTTGCGGTGTATTGAAATGCTTGCTACGCAGCTGGGCAATGGCTTGCTTTTTTGCTGTATCGGACATGCCGGACTGAGTAATCTGATCTCGTTCATCTAAATAGCCCGTCACCCGGTTTTTCCAGTCGCTGCGTTGTACATCCAGTTGCTCTAGTCGTTGTGTTGCTTCAGGGCCGACCAGATTTATCCGCATCTGCCGGATTTCATCACGGGAACCGCCACGGGCTTTAATATCAGCGGTGAGTTTGCGCAGGTCTTCCAGTTTATTTAGTTGTTCCAGATTTTCCTGCCAGTCCTGCGGGAGTTGCTGAAACAGTGCTTTGAGCTTTTGGGCTTTTTCAATCTCAGTCAAGCTTTTGTCCGCCAGTACGCTCATCCGGTCCAGGGTATATTCATGATAGGCATCTTCTGTGCCGAACAAGCCCTCAATTTCATACTTGGAAAAGTATTGCTGGCGCAAATTCTGGGTACTGTTATAGATGCTACGATAATAGGCAGGATCTTCCTGATTCAGCCCGGCCGGTGCAGTGAGTTGGCCCAAACCCTGACGGTACTGGATATAACGATCCCATAAATCCAGAATTTGCGAGAGTGCCGGTTCTTTATGATTCTGGCGAATATAGGCTTTAAAATCCTGCTGGATCTGCTGCAGATTTTTTTCACCAAACTGGGTAATAAAATATTCAAAACAGTTGCGGGTCTGTTCATTCACAATCAGACGATTGCTGGCATCTAACTGCATCTGACAATTAATTTCGGTATCTTGCTGGCTGGCACTGGGGAAAGCTGCATTGGCAGGACCATTGACCAAGAGTGCGGTTTGCTCTGCCTGAGTTTCAGTTAAAGGTGTTTCTGTTCCTGTATCCGCCTGGGTATTTTCTTTTGGGGACAGCCATAAGATCAGTGTGAGTATGCACAGCACCAGCAAAGCCAGAATGATCCATATTTTATATTTCTGCATATCCTATGCACCTATTTTCTCGTTATTTCATTATTTTTAGAGGTTTAAGCTTTTTAAAAGCGTTGAGTTGTTCAAACCGGCTCAATATGCCATAAAAATCATTAGAAACTATAGAAAAGTTGTAAATCCTCTCGCAGGGTTTTACCATGGCGCCAATTTATAAAATGTCTGATTTTTTGCCATGAAAGCATCATCTCCTAAAATTCAGCGCCGTCATCTCAGTGGTGTCTTCCTGCTTAATAAGCCTTTGGGCATCAGCTCCAATGCTGCATTGCAAAAAGTCCGCTGGTTGTATCGTGCACAAAAAGCCGGCCATACCGGTGCGCTGGATCCGTTGGCATCCGGTTTATTGCCTGTGTGTTTGGGGGAGGCGACCAAGTTTTCGCATTATTTATTAGATTCGGTCAAGCGTTATCAGACGACCGTATTTTTGGGACATAGCACCACCACGGGTGATGTGGAAGGCGAGGTGCTTCTGGAAAAAGCAGTTCCTGAACTCTCGGAAGCCTTGATTCAGGATACATTGGCACAGTTTATCGGGAATATCCAACAAGTGCCACCGATGTATTCCGCCTTGAAAAAAGAAGGCCGTCCTTTATACGAACTGGCGCGCAAAGGTATCGAGATTGAACGTGAAGCACGTCCGATTACGATTTTAGCGATTGAGATTTTATCCTTTACGGAAAACAGTATTACGCTGGATATTACCTGTTCTAAAGGGACTTATATCCGGGTTTTGGGGGAAGATATTGCCAAAGCGCTAGGAACTTATGGCCATCTGACTTATCTGCATCGCATCAAAACCGGCCATTTTGATTTGATTCCGAGTTATACCATTGAATATCTGGAAAGCCTGAGCGAAGCAGAGCGTGATGCACTGTTATTGCCGGCCTATGCACCGGTTGATCATTTTCCAAAAGTGCAGATACCCGAAGGTCGTGCAGAATATTTTAGCCGCGGCATGGAAAGTAATATCGAACATGAAGCAGCTGAACAGGTACTGGTTTTTGATGGTGAGAAATGTCTGGGTCTGGCAGAAATCACCGACAAAAAACGTCTGGTACCTAAACGCGTCCTAAACTTCTAATCGAGTCAATATATGGAAATTGAGATCATCATCAGTCTGGTTGTCTTTGCATTTTTTGCAGGGGCGATTGATGCTGCCGTGGGCGGTGGTGGTCTGATCCAGATCCCGGCAATTATGGGGACTTTACCGCATTTACAGCCTGCTACGGTCTTTGGCACCAATAAACTCGCGTCCATTTGTGGCACCGCTTCTGCGGCATTTTCCTATCTGCGTCAGGTAAAACTGCCCTGGTTGCTCTTGGGCGTGATTGCACTATGCAGTTTTGTCAGTTCTTTTATTGGTGCAGCCAGCGTTACGCTAATTCCAGTCGAGATCCTTAAGCCTTTTGTGCTGGTCATGTTGATCGTGATCGCAATCTATACCTTGATGAAAAAACAGTTTGGCCAGGTGCATACCGAACAAAAACTGAATCGGAAAATGCTGATACTGGCCGCTTTGGGTAGTCTGGCGATAGGCTTTTATGATGGTATCTTTGGTCCGGGCACCGGCAGTTTCTTTATTTTCTTTTTTATTCGCTATTTAAGCGTCGACTTCCTGCATGCATCGGCCTTATCGAAAATTGCCAATTTCACCACCAACCTGGCCGCCTTAAGCTTTTTTATTCCCAGTGGCAATGTGCTGTTTATGGTCGGGGCAATGATGGCGGTAGCCAATATTTGTGGTTCCTTGGTCGGGGTGCGTTTGGCATTTAAATATGGCAGTGGTTTTATCCGGATTTTATTCCTGATTCTGGTCAGTCTGCTGATTTGCCGGATGGCATACCAGATGTTTTTTTAGATATAAACCCGATGTAAATCATTCTCGATATTAAAATTTCTTAACAAATCACTGTATAAACTGCGTCTGAACCTGTTCTGAAAATCTTCTAGAATCAATGATATGAAAAATAAAACAATCGGAGAAATATCGGAATGACGACTATTTTTGAAGCATTAAGAGAGAGTCATGAGATTCAGCGTGATCTTGCAGAAAAACTATTACAGACTTCCGGGGATACACCAGAACGCCGCGAGCTGTTCAAGCAACTGAAAAATGAATTATTTGCCCATGAAGCTGCGGAAGACCGTTATTTTTATATTCCCTTGATGATGACCGATTCGGGCCTGAATATTACCCGCCATGCCTTGGCCGAACATCATGAAATGGACGAAATGATCGAGGAACTGACCGCAACTGAATTGAGTAATCCGGGCTGGATTGCCATGGCCAAAAAACTTTCCGAAAAGGTGCATCATCACTTAAAAGAAGAAGAACATGGTTTCTTCCAGCAGGCCGGAAAAATTCTGGATGAAAAGCAGAAGACCGCTTTGGCAGTGCAGTACCAGAATGAATACCAGCGTTATAAAGACATGAAAAAAGATATGCTGGTACAAAGCTAAGCTTTAAATTCAAGTTGAATAAATAAAAAAGATGGCAGTAGTGCCATCTTTTTTATGCCTTCTATATTTTTCTTTCAAAGTAAGTAAAAACACAGAATGGATAGAATATTTAATCAGTTGTTCAAATTCCAATAAGCCTTTTAGTTATTCCGCTCTGCCGATCCTTGACGGGCGGCACGTACCGTCACGCCGACTGATGCCAGCATGATACAGATCAGTGCCACGGTCTGAAGAAGCGTAATTTTTTCGCCTAATAGTACAAAACCGGCCAGTGCAGCCAAAGCCGGAGACAGGCTGGATAGAGTACCATAGCTGGTTTTATTCAAATGCTGAAGTGCCTTTAAATCCAGAGCATAAGGAATGGCTGTTGCCAGTACAGCAATGCTAATTGCCTTGCCCCAGTACTGGGTGTCTATCAAGGCAGGAGCATTGTTATACAGTCCGATCGGTAACAGGCATAAGGCTGAAATACTGATCGCAATAGTCAGTGCATGCATGCCGATATTTTGCTGCACCACACGTTGGCCAAAGAAAATATACAGTGCCCAGCATAAACCCGCACCTAAAGCACAGGCGGCGCCGATCAGGTCGAAATTACTGCTATTGGCCTGTCCCCAGGGCACCATCAGTACAATACCCAGAATTGCCAGCATTACCCAGACATAATCTTTGCGGTTTTGAATCGAAATAAGAGCCAGGCCGAGCGGACCAATAAATTCCAGCCCTACCGCAATCCCTTGGGGGAGTTTGCCCAGCGACATGTAGAACAGGATATTCATTACGCCTAAAGCGGCACTATAGCAGAGTAAATCCCGCCATTTCAAAAAAGGCAAACGCTGAATAATTTTCCAGGAACGAAACATCACGCCGACAATGATTGCTGCAAAACAGAGTCTTAATATGGTCACTGTAATAGGGTCAAGGACCAGAAAAAGCTGCTTGGCGAAGGATGCACTGATCTGGTACGACGTCATGGATAAAACCATGTACAACACAGCAAGGAGTTGAGCGTTTGGCATGGGAGTTACTTACACCAGAAAGGTGTAATCAGGACATGGAAGAAAGCGGGATTATAGCAAAACGGTTAATTTTTGATGAGTAGGGCAGAGCAATATTTTCTCAGGGTTCAGTAATATCTGGACTCAATCCATCCGGGTTTTTGGCTTGATCAAATCCATGAGGATTGACTTTTCAAAATTAAAGCGACTTGAAGTGTGATTACAAATTAATCAATTTTTAATTTGATCTTATTTTTATATTTATTAAAATGTCTTAGATCCCGATTCGGGGTGGCATTAAAATAACAATGAAAATAATAAGGTAGATAATAATGAAATTAAGAATACTTTCCTGCGCCATTTTAAGCTGTATGCTTGCAGCATGTGGAGGCTCTGATAATTCTGATAATAATACACCAGCTCCTAGCCCACCGGCTCCGACCAATCCTAGTAATCCGAATAATCCGAATAATCCTGGAACTCCGGGTGATGGCGCATCAGACACGGTTTCGGAATTCTATAACTACCAGTTCAACCTGCCGAATGCTGAAGCCCCAGAGATGGAGTCGAAAAAACTTCTATTGGCCAGTCATAAAAATAAAATTACTGACGGCATATTATATGCGGATGATAACAGTGCCGTGGATACTGAATATGATGTTGAAGATGACATGGTCTTTCCGACTTATGTCACAGAAAAAGGTGTATTCCCTGCAGATCAGAACCGTACAGCCTTAGGTTACAAGCTGGAAAAAGTACTGGAAAATACGACGACTCAATTCAAGAGCCGTCCTGTGACGATACCGGAGAACAACATCAGCAATCATCGTCACATAGCATGGTACGATCTGTCAGGCAAAGCATTAACTGAGCGTACCAATATTGCTGGGGTGAAAATGTATGAGGATACTGAGACCAGAACCTTGTTTAACAGTGATAGCGCCACTACAGCTGACCGCAAGTATTATAATGCCTTTGCGACCAATTTTATTGATTTGCAGAAGGCCCGCAAGTTCCCGAATGGATCTAAATGTTTCCGTCTTCTGGCGGAACATCCTGAAGAAGAATATATTGAATTTAATCCGGTAGAAAAAACTCGCTATACCACTCTGGCTGAATGGCAGGCACAAGCCTCTGTCCAGGAAATGGCAAAAACTATTCTAGATGGCACCATGGCTGGTTTGAAATATAAAAAAGCAGAATATAAAGATGCTGCCATGCAATATTACAAATATTTCGGTGCGATCGAATATCAGGGAGGAATTTATGACAGTGCCTTCTCGGAACATGGGGAACATATTGATCATGACGATTATATTGCCCAATCAAGACAGGTTGCCTTGGACAGATTAAAGGCAGAAGATGCAAGCTCTTTAATGATCAAATGGACAGAATACAGTTATGATCAGCTTGCTTCTGCTTGTGATGGCTACAATGTTGCAGCAGCCAATGCACTGAATACGGCAATTAAAGACGCTACACCACGTTAAAATCATTTTAATACAGCTATCTTAAATAAAGGCGCTCTAGCGCCTTTATTTTTATTCAAGTTTTTTGTCTTTGAGTCGTGACCGTGCAGCCAATTGAAGCGCTAATAATGGTAGCGAGTGCCAGCCATTGGGTCCATAATAAGGTTTCACCCAGGAATACGAAACCGGAAAGCGCTGCAACTGCAGGTTCCAGACTCATCAAGGTCCCAAAACTCAAGGCAGTTAAATTTCGCAGGGCAATCATTTCCAGCGTAAAAGGCAGGGCACTGGCCAGCACAGCCAAAGCGACAAAATACAGCAAGCTCATCGGTTCAAAAGTATGAGCTGGCATTCCTATAAATAGTGCAATTGGCATCAGTACCAGCATGCCGACAAACATGCCCAGACACACTGTATGATTGCCGGAAACCCCAGAAGGCTTCTGTCCAGCGACGATATACAGTGCCCAGCAGGCTCCTGCACCCAAAGCAAATAGAATTCCGATCGGATCAAGCTGTTGCGTAGCCTGATTAAAAGGAAACAGCAGCACCAGTCCCAGAATTGCCATTCCAACCCAGACAAAGTCAAACTTTTTCCGGGCGTGGAACAGGGCAACACTTAAGGGGCCAATAAATTCAAAAGAAACTGCAATTCCGAGAGGCAGGCGATCAATCGCCAGATAGAACAGCATATTCATACCAGCCAGAGCTAGCCCATAGCTGATAATCGCTGACCATTTCACCTGTTTGAAGTTAATTTGCCATATTTTAAAAATCAATGCCAAAATCAATGCGCCGAGGAGCAGGCGCATGGCTGAAACGGTCAGAATGGGAAACTGACCGAACAGATATTTGGCAAAGGAACCACTGCTTTGCATACTGATCATGGCGATTAGCAAGATCAGCGGCGCTTGCACCACTGGTGCAATTTTAAAATTTGGCATGACTAAATTTGTTTCGATGACTCGAAGAGCGGGAGCACAGCAAACGCTGGATCAGGTTTAAACCTAAAAACCTTGAAGCAATAAAAAAAGCCACAGCCCGAAGACTGTGGCTTTTTTTAAATCTGAATTAGAACAATACGCGTACGCGAATTGTGCCTTCAACGTTGTGAAGTGTTTCCAGTGCTTCCTGAGATGCAGTCGCATCGACATCCATGACCAGGTAACCTACATCGCCTTTAGTCATCAGAGACTGACCAGAGATGTTGATGCCGTGTTCGGCAAACAGGTTGTTGATCTTGGACAATACGCCTGGAATGTTTTTGTGGATGTGAAGAAGACGGTGTTTGCCCTCAGTCAATGGAAGCGCGATTTCCGGGAAGTTCACCGCAGAAAGGGTCATACCTTTGTCAGAGTAAGCAACGAATTTTTCAGCCACTTCCAGACCGATGTTCGCCTGAGCTTCCATGGTAGACCCCCCCACGTGTGGAGTCAGAATCACGTTTGGCAGGTTACGTAGTGGAGAAACGAATTCTTCACCATTTGCTTTCGGCTCTTTCGGGAATACATCTACGGCCGCACCCGCAATGTGTCCAGACTTGATCGCATCTGCCAGATCTTCAATCACGACACATGTACCACGTGCTGCATTCAGGAAGATTGAACCTTCTTTCATTTGCGCAAACTGTTCTTTTCCAAAGAAATTACGGGTAGATGGCAGATCCGGAACGTGTAGAGTAACCACGTCTGCATTGGCAAGTAATTCGCCCATAGAACCGACTTGACGTGCATTACCTAAAGGTAATTTGGTCACCGCATCATAATAGATTACTTTCATGCCCAGACTTTCAGCCAGTACAGAAAGTTGTGAACCGATTGAACCGTAACCTACGATACCTAAAGTTTTACCACGTGTTTCGAATGAACCGACAGCCGATTTGTTCCAGCCACCTGCATGTGTATCTGTTGATTTTTCAGGTACACGGCGCAGAAGAAGAATAGTTTCTGCCAATACCAGTTCAGCAACTGAACGTGTATTTGAATATGGTGCATTAAATACCGGAATACCGCGACGCATTGCAGCATCAAGATTGACCTGATTGGTACCGATACAGAAACAACCTACTGCAATCAGTTTGTTCGCGGCTTCAAATACTTCTTCAGTCAATTGAGTACGGGAACGAATACCGACAAAGTGTGCATCTTTAATCGCTTCTTTCAGTGCTTCGCCTTCGAGCGCTGTTTTGCGATAGTCGATGTTGGTATATCCAGCTGCATTCAATGTATCGATTGCGTTCTGGTGAACGCCTTCTAGCAATAGAAAACGGATTTTATCTTTAGGTAGAGAAAGATGTTGGCTCATTACGGCTCCGCTACAAAGGCCAAATTTAGTCGCGGTATGATAGCACAGGAATGGGGCGGTTATACATTTCCTTGATGGCTACAATATCAGCTGTTTTTGCAAGTGATAGTAGTGAAAATGATAGAACTGGTTGAATTAAACCATCATTTTCAAAGGTATATTATCAAAATTGTCATTTTTTCAGGGAAACGCCAAAAAATAGCTTATAATATTGCGCCATGCTGTTTAAGCTCCCATTTTTGGTGCTTTAATCAGCATGTTTCGCCTGATTTGTATCCATGTTTTTATGCATAAAAAATGTGCAAATGAACCAGCGAAGTCTTTCTTGTTTAAATCATGCTAGGTCTGCAAACGATGAATGCTCCAGTCGCTTTAACCCCTGAGTTATTGACCCAATTGACTGCAATTGTGGGTGAAAACCGTATTAAAACCGATACGGATAGCCTCCAGAATTGGGGTCGCGATCATACCAAGCACTTTGATCCAAACCCGTCAGTCGTTGTTTTTCCATCCTCAACGGAACAGGTCCAAGACATCGTAAAACTGGCCAACCAGTTCAATGTTGCAGTGACACCATCGGGTGGCCGTACCGGTCTTTCCGCAGGTGCAGTTGCAGCCAACGGCGAGATCGTGGTGAGCATGGACAAGATGAACCAGATTCTGGAATTCTTCCCGGCAGACCGTATGGTACGCGTGCAGGCAGGTGTGGTGACTGAACAGTTGCAGAACTATGCTGAAGAACAGGGCATGTACTATCCTGTTGACTTTGCTTCAGCAGGTTCATCACAAATCGGCGGAAATATCGGGACCAATGCTGGCGGCATTAAAGTAATTAAATACGGCATGACCCGTAACTGGGTACTCGGCCTGACTGTGGTAACCGGTAAAGGTGACATCCTTCGCTTGAACAAGGGCATGATCAAGAATGCAACCGGTTACGCACTTCAACACTTATTCATCGGTGGTGAAGGCACGCTGGGTCTAGTAACTGAAGCTGAAATTAAATTAGAGCGTCAACCACAAGACCTGCAAGTGATGGTTCTGGGTGTACCTGATTTTGATGCAATCATGCCGTTATTGCATGCCTTCCAGGCGAAAATTGATTTAACCGCATTCGAGTTCTTTGGTGAACTGGCGATGCAAAAAGTCTTGGCCAATGGCCATGTACAGCGTCCATTTGAAACCGAATGTCCATTCTACGTGTTGCTTGAGTTTGAAGCGCCGTTTGAACCGATTATGGACAAGGCGATGGAAATCTTCGAGCACTGTATGGAACAGGGCTGGGTACTGGACGGCGTGATGAGCCAAAGCCTTGATCAAGTAGAAAGCTTATGGCGTTTACGCGAAGATATTTCAGAATCTATTGCGCCGTTCATTCCATATAAAAACGACATTTCAGTTCTGATCACGCACGTTCCTGCATTCATTAAAGAAATCGATGCGATTGTGAGCGAGAACTATCCTGATTTTGAAATCTGCTGGTTCGGTCATATTGGTGACGGTAACCTGCACTTGAATATCCTGAAACCTGAAAACTTAAGCAAAGATGAATTCTTTGCCAAATGTCAGGTCGTGAACAAGTATGTCTTTGATACCGTGAAAAAATATGACGGTTCAATTTCTGCGGAACATGGTGTAGGTATGACCAAGAAGCCATATCTTGAATATTCGCGTTCTGCGGAAGAGATTGAATATATGAAAGCCCTGAAAAAAGTCTTTGATCCAAAGGGCATCATGAACCCGGGTAAACTTTTCGATCTTTAATTGTTCGAAATTAAAAAAAAGCGCATCGAAAGGTGCGCTTTTTTATTGCTGTGTAAATACAGTTACAGAGTCTAAATAGTCTTCGATTCAAAAGCTCGGCATGATGTGTTGGAATAATAATGACAATTTGGGGTTAAACAATATGTTACGGATATTGGCAGTCATAACTTTAGCTTTCGGTGTGATGGGGTCGGGTTGTACCACCACGCAACAGGTCATTGCAAAAGTACAGTCTTCTTCAGATACGCCCTTGGAACAGGTTTTGAAAATGAGACCGGATTTGCGTAAGGAACTGGCGACGGTTGAATTGCGCCAGTTCTTCAATAAGGCGGAGACACCTACCATTGGGCAGGTCAAAGTAACTGAAACCCGTTTAAAGGACGATTCAGTGCGTTCAGTCCAGACCATTTACTATTTTAGCCGTAAAAACGGGAGCTGGAAGCTGGATAATACTGACAGGTCCTATCGTTGCATGCGTGGGGCAAATACCAAAACTTTCCAGAAAGCGGTCTGTCCATAATAGTGTTTGATCTTTAGACAGATTTTGGTTAAAAGCGTATCTAAGTGATGCGCTTTTTTGTTTTGGAAGATTATCTCTACGATCAATTATATTTATTCAGAGCGTTTGAATATCTCATCTGCTAAAATTCCTGCTTTCTATTTTAGATAAAGCTCATTCTGCTTCATCCGGCAGACTGACAATAAAAACTCCCATGCAAAATATCCAGATCCAAAAACTGACCCGTGCCACACTCATGTTCCCGCTGGCACTGGTCTTGTTTGAATTCTCCGTCTATATCTGTAATGACCTGATTCAGCCGGCCATGCTGGCGATTACCCGTGATTTTGGCGTGAGTAGTTCATGGGCACCATCCTCCATGTCCTTTTTCCTGTTGGGTGGGGCATTTGTCGCAGCGATTCTGGGACCTTTGTCCGATCGTCTTGGACGTAAAACGGTACTGCTTGGTGGTGTGGCATTTTTTACCATCAGCTGTCTGGCTATTTTATTAACACCCAATATCGAAAGTTTCTTATTTCTGCGCTTTTTACAGGGCTTTGGCCTGTCCTTTATTACCGCTGTAGGTTATGCCGCCATTCAGGAAAGCTTTGAAGAACGTGATGCCATCAAAGTCATGGCACTGATGGCCAATGTGTCTTTGCTGGCACCCTTGCTAGGACCAGTGCTGGGTGCCTTTATGATTGATCACATCTCCTGGCATTGGGGTTTTATCGGGATCGCATTTCTTTCATTTCTGAGCTGGTTCGGCCTGAAAGCTAAAATGCCAAACCTGAACGTCAGTATTCCCAGACAGCCGGTCAGCTATATTCTGGATGACTTTAAACAGGTTCTAAAAAATAAACGCTTTGTGATCATGACTGTAGCCTTGCCTTTGGTAAGTTTGCCTTTGATGTTATGGATTGCCTTGTCACCGGTGATTCTGGTCGAGCAATTTGGATTCAGTAGTGTGCAATATGGTCTGGCGCAGTTTCCAGTCTTGGGCGGCCTGATTGCAGGTAATCTGATTCTGCTGAAAATTATCGATAAAATGCCGCTGGGTAAAACCGTATTATTGGGTCTGCCACTGATGCTGTTGGGTGCCGGTTTATTGATGCTGGGTTTATTGATTCCAGAGTATTTTGTTCATTGTCTGATTATCGGCACCACTTGTATCAGTCTAGGTGAGGGGGTAAGTTTTTCGGTACTTTACCGTTTTGCACTGATGTCTTCAGAAGTGTCCAAAGGCACGGTGGCCGCGACGGTTTCTATTATCCTGATGCTCAGCTTTTTTGTGGTCATTGAAGCAGTAAGAATGGCATATGAAACCTACGATATCTGGGCCTACTGTGCTGCCTCTTTGATTCTGATTGCACTCTGGTTTACTTTGCCACGCATGCAACTCAAACAGTTAATGCTGGAAAGACAGGAGCGTGGAGAGTTTTGATTTTTTAAAATTTATTTTTTGCTTAAAGATTATTTTCTAAGAAATTTACCTCTCCCTAGCCCTCACTTGCGCTTCGTTTTAAAAGCGGTACTTTAAAACTTGCTTAGGAGAGGGAATTTTCATTAAATTTAATGGTTTTTAGAATTAATAATGAAGAATAGATAGATATTGAAGGTCCTCTCTCCCTGTGGGAGAGAGTTAGAGAGAGGGAGCAATTAAGCTTCTTCCGCTACCGGTAGCTCTAGCTTCTTCAGTTTCATATCAAATAGGAATGGACCGAAAGGCAGAATCGAAGCGATTAAACCCATCACAAACATGCTGAGAGACCATTTCTGTTTTTCACATACCGCGAATAAAACCACCAGAAATAGCACAAACAGTACCCCATGCCCCATACCGACATATTTGACCAGAATCGGATTATCCATCATATATTTCACTGGCATCGCGATAAATAACAGCAGCAGGAATGAAATCCCTTCAAGCAAACCGACCAGACGCAAAGTTTTGATGTTCATAATACATATTGATTTAACCAAATTAGTTTTGAGTGTACCGAATATCACCTGAATATTGAATCTTAATAATAAAGATATATTCAATATTTTTAATAAGTTATAACCAAGTAAAGCAGTTGGTTATTTAATCTCGGCACCTAGTAATTCATGACGTAATTTTAGTAATTCCGGTAAGGTTTCCAGCAATAAACTGATCTGTTTCAGCACCAAAAGCAGATGTGCTGAGAGGTTTTCCTGTGTACTTAAGCGTTGAATTTCTGCCAGTTTATGATCAATGTCATAGGTATCTAAAGGCTGTTGTTGCAGCAATACCCCAGTTAAGGTTTGCTTGCACCAACGCATTAAATCCAGAATTTGTGTATCAGTAACCTGCTCACGGTGACTCCCCAATGCTGCAATATAACTGAGCTGGCTATGGCTATAGACCAGATAGCGAAAGGCACTTTTAACCAGTTGCGGATCTGGATTCGGTTCGGTGCTCAGGCTTGAAATCATGCTGGATAAATCAATCTGTGCATTGTGGGCCAGACGCCGTGCAGTCCGGTAAGCAATACTGTTATCTTTACCGTTTTGATATTGTTCGACCACTGCAGCAAAATAGTCCAGTGTAGCAAGCGATGATTTTTTAATATTGCTAGAAATATTACGAAAATTCCAGTCAGGCCAGATCCAGCTTACTGCCATCCATGCAATCAGACAGCCTATGAGGGTATCAATAATACGCGGTAAAATAATGGCATAACCGGCACCTTTCAGGTTAAAAATCAGGAGTACCATCAGGGTCGCCATGAGAGTGGCCATGGCATATTTTTTGGAACGTAGATAGAAAAAACCGACACCAAAAATTACTGTCAGGAGTAACTGACCTTCGACACTTGGCACAAAATACAGAATGGGAACGCCCAGCATGACCCCCAATAATGTTCCTAGGGTCCGCAATTTGAGCCGGCTTTTGGTGGCAAAATAACTGATCTGACAGACAAACAGGCTGGTCAGTAAAATCCAGTAGCCATTTTTCGCAAAGGGCAATAATGAAATGGCATAGCCGACTAGAAACACAATGGCAATCCGCACCGCATGCCGAAAGAGTGCCGATTGCGGACTCAAGTGTGGTTTGAGTTTCAGCCAGAGATCTGTGCTATCGCGAATATCATCATCAAACAGGCTCAGGTCATCAAAATGCTGCTGATAGCGTGGCTTATACAGTGCCTGTTGATCATGCAGGTGTTGTAACTGCTCATGTACACTCAGCAGATTGGCCAGAATAAGCTGTAAATTTTTAACTTCAATATTCTGTGGGTGTTGGGCAATCCAGTCCTGCATCGATTCCTGTAAATGTTTTAATGCCAGTTCATCATCTGCAGACAGATAAAATTTTTCATTGCGCAGCACACAGCCTGCCAGATGCTGACAGGCAAGGGCTTGCAAGCGGATATTTTTTTGAATCCGGAAAATCAGGTCAGTGCGGCTAAAATGCTGTTCGATCTGTTCATAATGCAGATAATTGGCTGTGGCCTGTTCATGAATATCCTGCATCAGAAAATACAGATTCAGCCAGTAAATGGTATTGCGATTGGCACGCGATGCTTTGAGTCGGGTCAATAGCGAATCTTTGCTGCGGTTAAAACTCTGAATGACTAAAGTATTTTTAAGGGACAACTCATAGAGCAGGTTTTCAACATTCGGATGCTGGTCCGGATCAAACAGTTTGGCTTTACTCAGCAGTAAATCCGACATGTGCTGCAAGCTTTGTGCGAGATTTTCCTGAACCTGCAAGGTAGGACGCAGCAGAAAAAATAGAATAGACGTCAGGCCGTACCATAGTGCTCCAATGACAAAATAAAGCGGCTGTTCATACCAGTGCTGATATTCGCCCAAGCCGAACATGGTATAGATTGACAGTAAAATGGTGCCAAATGAAATTGTGGCATAACGTTGGCCTAAGGCACCCATTAGAATAAACAGCGCACTCGATAGCGATAGCCACAGTGCAAACCAGAATTTATGTGGAGCAAGAAATTCCAGAATGCTGCTAACACTAAAAAACAGAATGATGACCAGTAACAGGTTGCGCAAACGCAGGCTTAGCCGGTCATCAAAATCAGTCAGTGCCGTGGCAATTGCTCCTAAAGTTACTGGAACGATCAAAAACTCATAACCCAGAAATTTCAGACCGAAAGTAGTACCTAAAAACACCAGCAGGATCTGCAGGCAATAAGTTATCAGCGCACTGGACTGAAAGGGCAGCAGGACAGGTTTTATAATTTTAACAAAAGTAGCAGTCGCAGGTCGGGCAGCATTCACAGGGACAGGATCCGGAAAGTAAAAACGCAAAGTTCTGAATGCAATTTAGACGCCAAAATAAAAGAAAAATCCATGAAAAAACGAGCATATTGCCCGTTTTCTCTATTTGGTCATTGGCATGAGGGTATTTAGATCACACCACAGGCAATACGTTCACCGCCGCCGCCTAATGGTAATGGGGTGTCGGAATAGTTGTCCCCACCAGCATGAACCATAATGGCACGACCCTGAACATCAGCCAGTTTCAGGCGTGGTGCAAGCAGGGTGACACGCGCAGTTCCATCAGTCTTAACTTTCAACGCTGGTAAATCGCCTAAGTGACCGGTTGTTGGCGTACCGTGATGTGGTGCCTGATTCGGATTGTAATGGCTACCTGCTGCCAGTGCTGCACCCATCTTGCCATCTTTCATTGCAGGTGCACATGATCCATTTTCATGAATATGGAAACCGCGCTCACCTGCAGGAAGCTGTTTCAAGTTGGTGCGAATGACCAGACCAGCTGGGCTGTCACTGAGTAATACGGTACCAATCTCTTGGCCTACACCTTGAGCAGTTACTGCATTTAAAGTCACTGCTCTGACCACTTCGTTTGATGGAGAGGTTGAGGCACAACCGGTAAAAAGTGCTGCGCTTAATGCGCAAAGTGTCGTAATTTTAAACAATGAAGACATGATTCTGGCATCCTGATCTTTATTCTGTTTGGTGAAATCATTTAAACAGAGCAAGACCAGAAGCTCTATATAAAATCAGTACTTAAATGTTTTGTTTTGTTTAAGTCGATTAAATATATGCTTCAAGGTGCTTTGGGTGGTGTCTCTTTTGTTTCCGGATCAATCTCATGTGCCAGGGTCGCTTTAGGCATCATTAATGGTTCATTTATATTACTTTCATGTAACCATTCACGCCAGATAGCCAGGAGTACAGCCAGAATCACCGGGCCAATAAATACCCCCACCAGACCGAAGCTGGCAATACCGCCCAGCACTCCAAACATGATCAGCAGGAAAGGAATCTGCGTTGCACCAGAAATTACCAGGGGACGAATGACGTTATCGGCGGTACTGACCACACAGATACCCCAAACCATGACTCCAATAGCTTCAATGGTTTGTCCTTGCGAAAACAGCCACAGTGCGACCGAACTATAGGCAAGAGGTGGACCGAAAGGAATCAGGGCAAAAATAAAGGTCACAATGGTTAAAACCATCGGATTTGGAACACCTGCAACAAAATAACTCATACCTGCCAGCAGAGCCTGGGCAATTGCAGTTAAACCGACCCCATAGACCACCGCTCGGGTAGTGGCAGAGATAGTAGAAAAATAATGATGCACACGTGGTCCGACCACCATTTCAAAGGCTTTACGCACCTGATTTAAAATGGTCTGACCATCACGGTAGAAGAAAAACAGCGAAAGTATGGCAAAACATAATTTAAATATATTTTTGCTGACTTCGTTCAGTACCACTTTGCCATAATTCAGATGACCTTGAATCCAGGTCGATACCGACAGCGCGATACTCTGCGGATCGGTATTGATTTCATTTAAGGTCCGGCTGATCTCCTTGCCGACAATCGGAAGTCCACGAATAAAATCAGGTACATTCAGATGACCGGAAAAGACCTGTCGCTGCAATTCCATATACAGGTTACGGCCTTCATGCTGCAACATGAAAATAGCAAAAATAAACGGAAGACCGAATACCAGAATCACGGCCAGAATCATCAGGGTCGCACTCAGTGTCGGGCGATTGCCACACATACGTAACACTGATTGATACAGGGGCCAAGTCATATAGGCAATAATTGCCGCCCAAACTACAGGAATGATGAAATACTTGAGTATATGAAAACTCAAAAAAATCAGGATAAAGAACAATCCAAATAATAAGACTTTTTGTAATATAGGCGCGTATTGTTGCACTGAATTTAATGACTCATTTTTAGGTCGTGTTCAGGCATATTAACTGAAAAAAAAGCGATCGAAAATGCTGCATTGCCAAGTAGCGTGATTATTTTCCAAGAGCTGCAGCCTGATTCAGTCTATTGACTCAAAACCATTGACTTGGATCATCAATAATCGCATTTAGTACCGGTTGCCATTGATCCTGCAGTTCCCGGTAAATTTTTTGTTGTTTATCAAAGACTGAAAGACCTTCCATCGCTAAACGGCTATAAGGGGCGCGTTCCGAAATCCAGGCCACCGGCTGTTGGTCGATTTTGTCAAAAAATTGTTGTATATCCTGATTGCTGGCTGCATTTGCTTTGGTGCGATTGGCCAGAAGCAAAATTTCGACCTTGCCTTTGCGGATACGTTTAATGTCCTGTAAATGTTTGAGAAAACGGCGGGTTGAATCGATATCAAAAAAAGAAGGCTGGATCGGGATGATAATCGCATGTGCTTCACTGACCAGCTGTTCCGCATGATCGTCACTTAACGCACCTGGTGCATCAATAATCAGGTATTCAATCTGCTTGGGAGCATCACCAATGGATTTGCTATTGCGCCAGTCCAGACTTTGAATAGGTGCCGCCTGTGCCGGGCGGTGCTTAAGCCATTGCAATGTGGATTTCTGGTTGTCGGCATCGGCCAATGCCACTGTATAACCCTTTTGTGCGAGTGCTGACGCCAAACTAATGGCTGTCATGGTTTTACCACAACCGCCTTTCTGATTCGCAACTAAAATTGTTTTCATGACTCAAGGTGATTTTATTCTGTTCCAGCCTAGCATATCATTCTTTTCAAGTATGCAAATGGCCGATATCCTCAACTTCAGTCGAATGCGATGTTATAAAAATCAAGTAAATTAGGAAGATTGAATGTCCATATGGATGGCCATGCTGATTGGCGCATGTATCGGGGTGGTATTGACCACTATTATTTTAAGTCAGACACGCAACGGACGGATCAAGGCCGAATATGAGCAGTATATCGCCGAGCTGGAACTGGAGCATCAGCAATCCCTGATTGCCGCGCAAAAGCGCAGTGTAAATACTAGCCGTGCCGTTCTCAAAGGCAAAATGGCGGAACAGCTCGCACCGATCATGCCGGAATTTCAATATCTGCCGAGTGATGCTAAGTTTCTGGGCGACCCGGTAGATTATGTGGTCTTTGATGGCTATACCGATTTTCGTGACGGGGAAGGTGCAGCCGAAGATATTGAAGTCGTCTTGATTGATATTAAAAGTGGGGGCGCACGTCTGACCAAAGGCCAGCAAGCCATTGCCCGAGCGATTCAGGAAGGACGGGTACGTTTTGAAACTGTTCGGATTGATTTTGAGGATTAATCTAAACCTCATGCAGAATAAAAAATTATGCAAAAACTACTGATTACTGCGCTGCTGTTTATGCTTGGACTTTGGGTCTGGAATGAGTTTTTCCGCGCTATTCCACATCTACAAGAAAAAGGCGTACTTAAAAATTTTAAAGTAGAACCGGTCAAGCATATTTCAGAAACCTATATTGTGCATGATCAGCGCTTTGTAAAACCCAAGCGTCGGGTTCTGCATCAGGCGAGTCCTGTGGTGGGGAGTTTTAATGATCTGGCCTATCTCAGCAATATTGATGTGCTGTTGCTGACTCAGCCGCTGCCAGCCATGCAGGCAATATTGGAGTTTGATGAAGCAAAACGCTGTTATCAGGTTGAAGGACAAATCAGCGAGGTGGATCGTAACTTCATCAATACGCATGTGCAGCATTTCAGTCTGATTGCTGCCACTGAAAAAATTGCCGATCAGATTCGCCGGTTAAAACCAGGACAGAAAATTACTCTTAGTGGTGATCTGGTTACCGTTCATTCAGGTACGACTGGACAAGAATTCACGGTGGGTACAGGTTCTAAATATCGCGGCCATTGTCAGTTACTGCGAGTGACTCAGATTCAACATCACTAAAAAGATCAGAGGGAGTTAGCCTCTTGACTTACGCAGTCGAGCCAACAGCATATGCTGACCAATCTTGGGTAGACCTGCCGCATCAATATAATTCAAGCTTTCTATTTCAAAACCGGTTTCCAGCAAGGCATTTTCAATATCGCGGTTCAGATGACAGCCATCTGCGACTTTCTTTTGAATAGGAGTAAGTAAATGTTGCAGGTGCTGGATCTTTAAATTTTGCCGATTCAGCACATGTTCGACCACATGTAAAGTACCACCCGGCTGTAGCACCCGATAAATTTCCTTTAAGCTCTGTTCGAGATCTGGAATACTGCAAAGTGTCCAGGTTGAAACCACATGTTGCAGGCTATTCGCTGCAAAAGGCAAAGTTTCTGCGCTGGCTTGAATATGCTCAACCGGAAACGCAGCCTGCTGAATCCGCGTCTCTGCCAGTCTGAAAATATCAGCATTCGGTTCCAACGCATAGAGCTTGTCAACCAGTTGATAAAACGGCAGATTCAGCCCGGTACCGAAACCAATTTCCAGCACTTCATTTGACACCCCCAAGAGCAATTCGCGGCGTAAGTCCATCAAAGCCGGGGTTTGCATGACCTGATTTAAAAGATGTGGAAAGATATGTTGTTGATAAATTTTATACAGCATCCGGGCCATTTTAATGAGATGAGAATTTGTTCTAGCTTAACCGAAAATAAAATAATCGGCATATCCCGAGCTGACCAAATTTGTTCAGTTTGTTACCAAGTTCAACTGTTTATTCATTAAAAAATACGTAAGATCAAGGAAGATATCCTTAAAACGTTTAAGCAACTTGATTAGGATTAGATTAAAAATTATGTTCAAACACTTTAAACATTATGCTTTGCTCGCCAGCCTGTTACTGCCTATTTCTGGCTACAGTTCTGTTGAGCATAATATTGCCAAAGGTTTGCCTCCTGTGGTCAAAGGTCAGTCAATTTCGGTCTTGCAGCCTTTTAAAGGTGATTTCCGTATTTTGGGTTCTAAGGTTTATAGTTCTGATCCGCAAGCCAAATTCTCTCCGATTGATTATGCAGTCAGTTGGGGGTTATTTGCTGAGCCTGAAATTGCCCGGCATATCACCGTGAATCAATATGATCGTTATTTGAACTGGAAAATGGATCGGGTACCGGTACCGGTAGAACAAGCCAAGCAGATGGTGTCCAATATGCATATCATTCCCGCCAATCCTGAAATTGCCAAGGCAATCAAAAAGGTGAAGCGTGGCGATCTGGTGCGTATGCAAGGGGAGCTGGTTGAAGTGCGTGACAAAGATCTGGTCTGGACATCTTCTTTAACCCCGACCGATACGGGTGATGGTGCTTGTGAAGTTTTCCGCGTCAGTTCCATTCAGTGGATAGAAAAAGTTGGTAAGAGCTAAACAGACATCCAGCATACTGCTGAGATGCCTAAAAAAACCGTTCCTATGAACGGTTTTTTTATCTGTTGAAGACTTATTTTGCAATTAGGGCCTGACCTTCAAAGGTAATTCCATCCCACCCATTAAGCATAAACTGGCGGATATTCTGATGATCGGTCGACTCTGGCGTCGCCAGTACAGCAGCATAATGCTCAGCAAACAGGCTTAAGGTCTGTGCCTGATCCAGACCATTGAGTTGTGCAAAAGAAAAGACTTTGGCGCTGCCCTGGTTTTCTGTAGCCGTATTATTTTGCTGGCCATTTTTAAATGCAGTTGGTGTATGCGTATAGCGCGAGTCAATATATGCAATCACATCTGCAAATTTTGCTTCGCCTGCCGCTAACTGGGCCAATAAATCCTGTGCCATGCTGTTTTTCCTGTGCCATTCATGAAAATTCGATGCGATAAATATAGCAATTTTCTTGCGAAGTTCCATGGTATTTAATTGATTTTCCGTTCAAGATAATAGTGAAAATTATCCATGTTGAGTTTAAAAATTTGGATAAGATAAACTTGATCAATAAATAGATAGGAAAAAATATGGGCTGGCTTTGGGTGGCAATGGGTGGGGCAGTCGGTGCCAGTCTGCGTTATGCAGCAGGACTTTGGCTGTTTAAACCACAAATGCAGTTTCCTTGGCCCACCTGGTGGATCAATATTCTAGGCTGTTTATGTGCGGGGATTTTTTTTGCCTGTAGCCAAAAATATCCAATCCTTCAACAGGAAGCTCGTCTGTTTTTAATGGTGGGAATTCTCGGTGGTTTTACCACATTTTCCAGTTTCGGTCTGGAAAGTTTTTTGTTGTTCAAGCAAGGGGCTATGGGTCTAGTGGTATTATATGCATTATCCAGCTTAATCATCGGCATTATAGTTCTGGCGCTGGGCTTTTATTTAACGTCATGGATGCTATCGCACAGTTAAAACGGACATAAAAAAGTCAGGAAACTGGAGGTTATTTCCTGACATAAACCACGATTCGAAGATTGAGATAATCGACGGTTTTCATTTTTAACCACGTTTAAAGCGGCCAAAACGTTTGTTGAAGCTTGCCACACGACCTTCATTACTGGTCTGACGTTGCTCACCCGTATAGAAAGGATGAGAAGCGCTTGAAATATCTAGTGTTACATAAGGGTATGTTTTACCTTGATATTCTTTAGTCTGACTGGAGTTCATGGTACTGCCAATCACAAAATAGGCATCGGCATTGGTATCATGGAATAACACTTCACGATACTCAGGGTGGATATCTGAACGCATATCTAAATTCCTCTTGATTATTGATCAAATGTTATAATGTAACATTTACGCTTTCAAGTAATTTAGGGTTACAACGCGTAAGCCAGTCGCCTCTATTTAGCTGCGACTGGGTACGAGCTCTTCAAATACATCACTTAAATCATCATTTACTTTAAGATGAATCAGGTTCCAGTACTGCCCTGAAATCGTCCGGTTCACCATTAAGGTATCTGGAGAAGGTTTAAACACATCCCAGTATTTTAAGGAAGGTTTCAGCAATTCCATACCATCATGATGCGCTGAGTTTTCGGCGAAATCATAGTGGGTGACTAAAGGACGCATGAGTACTTCCAGCCATTGTTCATACAATTCTGTCGGGAATTTTCCGGTCTCAGTCAAAGAATGCAGTGCATCCAGTTGTTGTTCGATTACGGGAATATTCTTTTCGCGCGCAGCTTGAATCAGTTCCCTGAAATGTTCAATAACTTCGGTCGATAAGGTCTTGACGCCGCCATAATCATAAACAATCACAGAACCATCCTCACGGAAGGCGAAATTGCCAGGATGCGGATCACAATGAAAGCGTTTCAGATAGAAAATTTCCTGACCAATGGCACGGAATAAACGGCGTCCCAAAGCATTTCGGGTCTCGAGTGGCCAAGTGCTAGCGGTTTCAATACTTTCCCCAAGCTCCTGGCTCAAAGTCAGAATATGCCGTGAAGAGTACTCATGAAACACTTTCGGAATTATAATTTTACTATCCAGAGATTCATGGAAAGTCCGGGCGATTTCCAGATTCTGCGCTTCGATTTCATAGTTCAGCTCATTGTCCAGACTCTGCTGGATTTCCTTGAACAGCTGATCCTGAAGTTTACGGTCAATCTTTAACACGCCCATCATGCGCAGTGCCAGTCGGACTTGTTTCAGGTCGCTTTCGCAGGCTTCATCTACCCCAGGATACTGCACTTTGACCACAACTTGCTGGCCATCTAGCAGGATCGCTTTATGTACCTGACCAATCGAGGCTGCAGCAAATGGCTGTTCATCAAAGTGCTGAAAAAGCTGTGCTAAGGGTTTACCCAGTTCTTTTTCTACCTGTGCCTGAATTTCTTTAAATGGCATGGGTGGTGCCTGACGTTGTAACTTGGCAATGGCTTTGGCGACTTCGGGCGGGAAAACGTCTTTATATTGCGAGGCAATCTGGCCGACTTTCATGACTGCGCCTTTCATCTCTCCCAAGGTATCTGCAATCTGTACCCCAATATCTTGAAATAGTTTGCTGCGCGCAGTATTTTTCTGCTCTTCATCGGCAGTTAAATTTTTAATGGAATTGGAGAGGGTTTTACCTGCAATACTTGCGGTCATTCCGGCAAGTTTCATAAAGCGACGACCGGGTGTACTAGCCGTTTTTGCCATGCGAGATTCCTTGAAACCAATAATGAATGGATGTATTTGATCATAGGTGACAACGGTTCAATTGCCTAGATTTAATTGTAGAGGTTATGTTGTGATTTCCTTCTGCTTCTCCATGTTTAATGCATCATCTTTGATTTGATAAAGATTTATCTTTATCTCCTTGGCTAAACTAAAAGAATATGCCGGAATCCATCATCGTTTTAGATAAGGCTGAGTATTAATTCTGAATGTTGTTTTATGGCTAAAAGCTTAGAATAAACAGATTGCTGTAATGAAGAAAATTCAATGAAAGTCTATCGATATTTTACTGGGAAGGATGATGTGCATTTTTGTGCGCGGGTGACCCGTGCCTTAAATGAAGGTTATGAGTTATATGGGTCACCCACCATGACTTTTAATGGTACGGATGTGATTGTGGGGCAGGTGGTGACCAAAGTTGTGGTGGATGAATCGGAGATTCCAGAAGGACTGAAGGAGGCTTTGGGAGCTAATTCTTAACTTCTACATCGAAATTACAATGCTCAAGGCGATGCTCTCATCTTTTATTTTTATGCTGTCGCTTAGGCAGCTCTTACTTTTGTCATGGCAAAATTAACAAAACCGTTTCGTTGGTCTGATGCTACTTCCCTGTTTCACAGCTCAACGGTGACATCCATGTCACCTACCCAATATTTAAGATTGCTTGAAAGTCGCTAAGTTTTTATACCTTTAAGCTTAAACGTCTGTTATTGCTATAGAGTCGTGCCAGCAATAAAACACAGGCAACACTTAAACCCACGATCAGGCCAACCCAAACACCGGCGGCGCCCATCTCGGTAAAGCGGGATAAATATACTCCAACCGGGAAGGCGATGACCCAGTAAGCCAGCATGGTAATCCACATCGGCCCCTTGGTATCCTGCATGCCACGCAGACAACCTGCTGCACTGATCTGCCAGGCATCCATCAGCTGATAGGCAATAGCAAACAGAATCAGATACACCGCAATTTGGCTTACGATCAGATCTGAAGTGTAGAGTGCCACAATTTCATTGTGGAAAACCCAAAGCAGAATCATGGTCAGGATCGCCAGAATAGTGGCAGTGATCAGGCCAAGATATTGCACTTTTCGCATGGCTTGCCAGTTCTGTTCACCATAGTAGGTGCCAACCCGAATGGTCAGGGCAATCGCCAGTGACATGGGAATCATGAACAGTTGTGAAGTGACGGAAATAGCAATCTGATGGGCAGCGACAATGGTCTCTCCCAAAGGACTCAGCACAATTGCTGCTGTACTGAAAATACTGACCTCAAAGAAGATCGCCAATCCAATTGGAAAACCCAGTTGCAGAATACGCTTCACCCATTCCGGGTTTATTTTTTCCCAGTGAGTAAAAGGCTGAGTACGCTGATAGGCTCTGTTTTTAAAGATATACAGTGCCAGAGTCATGAGCATTAACCACTGCAAAATCGCTGTGGCAAACCCACAGCCTGCACTGCCTAGGGCCGGAACAGGACCAATACCATACATAAAGATATAGTTCAGCGGAACCAGCAAAACCAGGGCCAATAAACTAATCACGGTGACCGGGCGAGGATTTCCAATCGCT
Source organism: Acinetobacter sp. 228 (assembly GCF_048147885.1). Lineage (NCBI taxonomy): Bacteria > Pseudomonadati > Pseudomonadota > Gammaproteobacteria > Moraxellales > Moraxellaceae > Acinetobacter > Acinetobacter sp. 228. Next base: position 91,570 of record NZ_JAYWYV010000006.1, on the reverse strand, counting down.
TCTGAGTAGCCGCGTAAGGCTGCATACATGGTTACCGCAGGCATACCAAAACCAATCGCATGCAGGAATAAACTGGCTTTAGGCTGCAAGCTTTCCGGTACACCCAAGAGAGGTAAAAGGGCTGGCAAAACTTGTAAAATCAGGCCGGCAATTACCCCAAGAATCAGGGCGACCCAAAGTGATTGACGTGCAATGGTGGCAATTTTTTCAGGTGTACGTGCGCCGTTAGCTTCGGCAACCAAAGGTGTCGTGGCAATCATAATGCCACTAAACAGCAGCATCACTGGAATCCAGAGTCCTACTCCGACGGCAATCGCGGCAAGATCGGTAGCAGACAGGTGACCGGCCATAATGGTATCAATCAGGCCCAGACCAGCCTGAGAAAATTGGGTTACCAGAATAGGCAGCATCAGATGGAAAAGTTTTTTTAATTCAAAACCAAAGGTTGTGACTGGTGAAACATTCGACACAAAAATTACTCATCGTGATCATGTGCTTAAATAGAAGGTTTAGCGTTGTAAAGTGAGAAGCACACCAATAAAAATTACCACGCCGCCTAAAAGACGTTGCCAGTTAACCGGCATTTTTTCATTACCCAATAATCCCAGATGATCGACCAGCATCGACATTACCATCTGACCAAAAATAATGAGACCGCTAAGAACCAGAAAGCCAAGTTTGGGCGCTGCATAAATGCTCATACTAATCGCGTATACACCCACGATTCCCCCTAGCCATAAATACCAGGGAACACTCATCAGTTCCTGTAAACTGGGTCTGGGATTGGACTGAAAAAGTACGATTACGGCGAGCACTATTGTACCAATCAAAAAGGAAAAAAATGCAGCTTGAATAGGAGAATATAAATATTCTTTCAGTTGTGTATTAATTGCAGTCTGGAGTGTCAATAAAACACCGATTGCAAAAACCAAAGGAAGTAAAATAATAAGTTGAGAAGATATTTTCATAATTTTAACTGACTAATTCTATTTAAATTTTTAGACATATCACACGATCAAATTTAATTTTAGCAGTGTTGCCGCCGAGTCATGTTAAAATTCCGCTATATCTTGTAATCGTTTTTGAGTAGTTCTTTGGCTGAATTGAATCCTGCTGCTGTCCCTTTGTCCTTATATATTCATATACCTTGGTGTGTGCGCAAATGTCCTTATTGTGACTTCAATTCACATGCGGTTCCGGATGGTCAGCTATTACTAGAATTGGAACAGGAATATTTACGAGCACTGGTGGAAGACTTTAAAACTCAGGTCAATTTTGCCCAAGGCCGGCAGATTCACAGTGTCTTTATTGGTGGGGGGACGCCGTCACTGATTTCTGCCCCAGGTTATCAATGGTTATTTGGTCAGCTCAAAGCCATTATTCCCTTTGCCGAAGGCTGTGAAATTACGCTGGAAGCCAATCCCGGCACGGTCGAACATGATCCGTTTGCCGGCTATTTGCAGGCCGGTATTAACCGCCTGTCGATTGGGGTGCAGAGTTTTAATACCGATCATCTCAAGCATTTGGGACGGATCCATAGTAATGAAGATGCGATCTCTGCCATTGGGTTGGCACGTGAAGCAGGTTTTCAGCGCATTAATGTCGACTTGATGCATGGTTTGCCGGAACAGACTTTAGAACAGGCTTTACATGATTTAAAACTGGCAGTGGAGCAGGGTGCTACCCATATTTCCTGGTATCAGTTGACGATTGAACCCAATACGGTATTTTTCCGGACTCAACCGATTTTGCCTGTCGATGAAGTCTTGGAAGATATTCAGGAGCAGGGTGAGCTCTACCTAAAATCTCAGGGTTTTATCAACTATGAAGTTTCGGCCTGGCGGAAAGAATTGCCTTCAGCGCATAATCTGAATTATTGGCAGTTTGGTGACTATCTGGCAATTGGTGCCGGAGCACATGGCAAAGTCACTCAGCCGCATGGCGTGTATCGGTTCCAGAAAACCCGTTTACCTAAGGACTACTTAGCCAAAGTACCTGCCGAACATCTGCAGTTTAAGCGCATTGAAGATGCCGACCTGCCTTTTGAATTTATGATGAATGCATTACGTTTAAATCAGGGCGTGGAAGCCAAACTCTATGCCGAACGTACCGGTTTAGGTCTGGATCGCTTGAATGAGTTACTGAGCTCTTTACGCGAAAGAAAATTAATGGTCGATGATCAAGACCGGCTTTCATGTACCGAGCAGGGGCATATCTTTTTAAATTCGGTGCTGGAAGAATTTCTTTAACTGATTTTAATTCGCTGCTCATTTTTGGAAAAACTCTCGTAAATCTATATGAGGGTTTTTTTATTGCGCAGATTTCCCCAGATCAGGAATTATTTATAGCCTAGAGATTATCTATTTTCAGATCTCCGATGTAATCTTGGAAAAGAGAAGAGCAGACTTTAAGAATCTCAGGCACAAAAAAAGCACTCTAGGAGTGCTTTTTTTCAATATCTTGCGTCTAAATTATAGAGCAACGATATTTACAGCTGTAGGGCCTTTTTGACCTTGAGCTACGCTGAAAGAAACCTTTTGGCCTTCAACTAAAGTTTTGAAACCTGAACCAGTGATTTCGCTGAAATGAGCAAAAACGTCTGGACCTGATTCTTGTTGAATGAAACCGAAACCTTTAGTTTCGTTGAACCATTTTACTGTACCGTTAACTGTATTAGACATAATATAACCTATTGAATCGTATGAATTTATAGCCAAAATTTCAGATGACTAACTGTAACTTTGAAAAATAAAAAGGATGGAGCTTTTTGATCTGTAATACGAAGGTTTATGACTAAAACTGCGATACTTAAAAGAAGACTAACCAAAACAAGAATTTTTCTAGTTGGGGTTATCATACCGCTTATTTTGAGATATACAAGCGTTTTATTTGGCTAATTTATTAGGATGTTGAAAAATATAAAATTAAATTTGTATATTTTATATCCAGAAAGGTTTTTTAAGCTAAAAGAAAGATATTTGAGTCAATAAAAAGAGCGCCGAAACGCTCTTTTTGAGACAACTTACAGCTTAGTAATCGAAGCTAAAGTGTTCTGGCGCGAGTGCCGTCATGGTTTTAGACGGATTCACCATCGCTTCTGCATGACCTTGGGTACGTGGCAGAATACGTTCAAAGTAGAAATCAGCAGTTTTGATTTTTGCTTTATAGAATTCTGGAACTTCCGCACCATCACCAGATGCCAGTTTGGCTGAAGCGACTGCAGCTTGCTGTGCCCAGAAGTAGGCCATCATCACATAACCGGAGAACATCAGGAAATCGACTGACGCAGAAGACACGATGTCGCGGTCCTTACGTGCTGCCAGCATAATACGCACGGTTAAGGCATTCCACTGTGCACAGAGCTTGGTTAAATCCCAGGCAAAACGGCGCATGTATTTATTCCGTGCATGCTGACCGCAGAATTTCAGGATTTCAGCAGTATAATCACGAATCACTTTACCTTTCGAGGTTAACAGGACTTTACGGCCAATCAGATCCAGTGCCTGAACGCCTGTAGTACCTTCGTACAGGGTAGAAATGCGTGAGTCACGTACGATCTGCTCCATGCCCCATTCTTTGATATAGCCATGTCCACCAAAGACTTGCATACCATGATTTGATGCTTCATAGCCCATTTCGGTCAGGAAGCCTTTCAGGATAGGAGTATAGAAACCAAGATGATCATCATGCTGTTCAAAGGCAGCGGTATCGCCACGCAGCAAAGCATCATTCATATTGTCGGCAATTTGTGCTGCATGATAAATCATGGCACGGCCACCTTCAGCAATGGCTTTTTGCGTCAACAGCATGCGGCGTACATCGGCATGATGAATGATTGCATCCGCTACTTTTTCTGGATCTTTTTTGCCAGACAGGGCACGCATTGACATACGCTCTTTGGCATACGGTAAAGCACCCTGGAATGACAATTCAGCATGGCAGATGCCCTGAATTGCAGTACCAATACGCGCCGTGTTCATAAAGGTAAACATGGCATGCAAGCCTTTATTCGGTTCACCAATCAGGTAGCCAGTCGCATTATCAAAATTCAGTACAGCCGTTGCTGAAGCGCGAATCCCCATTTTGTGTTCAATCGAACCGCAGTTCACTGGATTACGCTCACCGATCCCACCATCTGCCGCAGCAATAAATTTCGGTACGATAAACAGGGAAATACCTTTGGTGCCTTGCGGTGCATCCGGAAGGCGTGCCAGTACGATATGTACGATATTTTCAGTGAGGTCGTGCTCACCTGCGGAAATAAAAATCTTAGTTCCTGAAATCGCATAAGTGCCATCTTCTTTCGGCTCTGCCTTGGTTTTTACCTGACCCAGATCCGTACCACATTGTGGTTCAGTCAGACACATGGTGCCCGCCCAAGTTCCTGCAACCAGGTGAGGCAGATACGTGTTTTTCTGCTCATCGGTACCATACTGGATAATAGTATTGATACAGCCCACACTTAAACCCGGATACATCTGGAATGACCAGTTCGCAGTACCCATCATTTCTGATTTGATCAGGTTTAAAGACATGGGCAGGTTTTGGCCACCAAACTCTTCAGGATAAGACAGACCTTGCCAGCCACCTTGTACGAACTGTTCGTAAGCTTCCTTAAAGCCTTTCGGGGTTTTTACTTCGCCATTTTCAAAATGACAGCCTTCTTCATCACCGCTTTGGTTCAAAGGTGACAGTACATTTTCACAAAAATCTGCCGCACCTTCTAAGATCATATCTACTGTGTCGGCATCGGCATATTCACCATTCGACAAATTCTGGTAGTGCGCAGGGTAGTCAAGCACTTCATTCATAAGGAAGCGAATGTCGTGTAAAGGGGCTTTATATGCTGGCATGCGTTTAATCCTGATTGAAATAGTTTTGGATTATCTGTATCGATTCTTTGATTATTCACATTGGAGATAAAAAAACATTGATGAATTCAGTGAATAAAAATGTCAGAAAAGCGAATCGATTTTTAATTCCAGTCAATTAACTCGGTTAATTTTAATGACTAGTATAGATATTGCAGGAAGATTGAAAACTTGTTATCACATTGGACTTTAATAAATTAAAAGGTGATATGTCCAGTATACTTTTGTATGAATTGTGCTCAAATTTAAGTTAAAACAGGCCGGCTTCTAAAATGTCACTAGAACCAATCCATGGTGTCTCAGCTTCTGGACGGTTAGAGGAAATTCAGTTGCGGGCTATAGTTACAACCCGAACTGAACTCATTGGATAGATAGGGCTTTTAAAGAAACTCTTTTAAGTCCGGCTTGATGCCATTCCAGATGTAAAAAGATTCAATCGCCTGACCGACCAGCATTCCAAAGCCTTCTGACGTGGGAACACCGCGCGCCTTGGCCTGATCCAGAAAGGAAGAGGGTTTACCATAGGCCATTTCATAGGCCCTCTTAAACTGTAACGTTTCCGGTAGAATAAGGGTATCACCGCTGAGGCTTGCAGAAGTCGCGTTAATCACCAGATCAAATTCACCGCTAAGATTATCCAGAGAAATTGCCTGTAATTCGATTTGCGGTACGGCATTCTGAATATCAGCAACCAGCTGTTTCGCGCGTGCCAAGGTGCGATTGGCAATCACGATTTTTTTCGCACCCGCTTGCGCAAGGGGATAAATCACGCCACGCGTGGCACCGCCTGCGCCAATAATTAAGATAGCTGTATTGTCCAGTGGCCAGTCTAAAGCACGGATCGCCTCGACTAGGCCCTGACCATCAGTATTGTCGCCATGCAGGACCCCATTTTCCATCCATAGGGTATTCACGGCTTTGGCAATTTTGGCCCGTTCACTCAACACCTGACATTGGATAAAAGCCTGCTCTTTGAAGGGGACAGTAACATTCAGGCCACTACCACCCTGACTAAAGAAGTCCTGAATATTGGCTTCAAAGCCATCCAGTGGAGCCAGACGCTTGGTATAACTCAGGTCGACTCCAGTTTTAGCAGCAAAGGCGTGATGCAATTCTGGAGAACGTGACTGTTCAATCGGGTTACCAATCACGGCAAATTGTTTGCTCATTTCACAATGTCCATGTGCGGAAATGGCCATCAATATACGTGAAAAAGCGCAGGGACTAAAGCCTGCGCAATCTTTAATTACTGCTAGGTTGTCAGCATGTTAGGAACTGCAAATCTCCATAATATGTTCCGCAAATATCAGCGCCATACTAAAAACGACTCCAACCCCAGTCAGAATACTCACCAGAATAGCTGCGCCATCCAGAATCAGGTTGTGACTCAAAAGTGCGGTACTCATCGCACTGATGGCGAGAGCAAGGAAAAGCCAAAAGGCCAATATAGGTAGATTTAATTGAAGATTATGCATTTTTATTTCTCACTAAACATCAAATAGAAGTTGATCGATGTAGCGATAGGGTGCTGCGATCAAATCAGATATTTCTATTCGACAGTATAGAGGAACTTTCCATTAAAAAAGCCCTCCATTTGAGGGCTGTTTGTATCATTTCATTGCTTGGGATCTTAATTCTGTTAACCAGTCGTGTGGTTTTAGGTAATAATCTGTTAAGCGTTTTTCGGGTGAGCCTTCATCCCATTCCGGGCGATATGACCATCCGGTAAGCGGGGGTAGGCTGACCAGAATCGATTCAATCCGGCCGCCAGTCTGTAAACCAAACAGGGTGCCGCGGTCATAAACCAGATTGTACTCTACATAACGACCACGACGGTATAACTGGAATTCGCGTTGTGCTTCGGTATAGGGTTTATCCTGATTGCGCTGGAAAATTGGCAGAATGGCTTCCAAATAACCATTGCCTACAGCCTGCATATACTGGAAACAGGTTTCAAAATCCCATTGATTCAGGTCATCAAAAAACAAGCCGCCCACACCGCGCTGCTCGTCACGATGTTTCAGGTAAAAATAGTGATCACACCATTGTTTATGTTCAGGATAAACTTCTGCACCAAATGGAGCACACAGATCATGCGCCGTTTGATGCCAAGACAGTACATCTTCATCATTCGGATAAAACGGGGTCAGGTCAAAACCGCCACCAAACCACCAGATCGGATCCTGACCTTCTTTCTCTGCGACAAATAAACGCACGTTGGCATGTGAGGTGGGCACATTCGGGTTTTTGGGATGGATGACTAGTGATACTCCCATTGCTTGCGCTTTGGCACCGGCAATATTGGGATGGCGTTCAGTCGCAGAAGCGGGCAGTTTGGAAATGTTGATGTGGGAGAACATTACCCCACCTTTTTCAATGACTGTGCCGTTTTGCAGAACACGTGAACGGCCGCCACCACCTTCTGGACGCTCCCAGTCATCAATAATAAATTCGGCCGTACCGCCGCCAGCACGTTCCTGTTGCTCCAGTGCCGCACAAATCCGTGCCTGCAAGTCGAGGAGAAATTCACGAACGCGTTGAATATCCGTAGATGTAGGATGCTGCATCAGAGCCCTCGTAGGGAAATAAAAAACTAATTACATCAAAGCATAAAATCAGTCAAAGATTAAGGTCTATTTGGTGATGCAATTCATCAGCCCAGACCTTACATTCCACTATTCATAAACAGAATGCACCATTAAATCCGACCAAAGGGCTAGGTTGAATTCTTTTTTCAAGCTCAGCACAATAACTTGCAAGCGCTCATTGGCTTGAGCATTTTTCGATGGTAAAGGTGGGTGTCATGTCGGTACAGGTCAATTCCCTGATTCAAAAATATAATGTTCCCGGTCCGCGCTATACCAGTTATCCCACGGTTCCGTATTGGGAAGAGCAGAATTTCTCGCTGGAACAATGGAAGCAAACGCTAAAAAAGTCTTTTGCGGAATCCAATCAAAGTGAAGGCATTAGCTTGTATATCCACCTGCCATTTTGTGAAAGTCTGTGTACCTTCTGTGGGTGTCATAAGCGTGTGACCAAACGCCATGAAGTTGAACAGCCTTATATTCAGGCAGTGCTGAAAGAATGGGATTTATATTGTGAGCTATTACAAGAAAAGCCCATAATTAAAGAGATTCATTTGGGTGGGGGAACACCGACATTTTTTTCAATGGCGCATCTGGCTCAACTGATTCAAGGCATTCTGGCCAAAGCCGACGTAGCGCCTGTACATGAATTCAGTTTTGAAGGCCATCCTAATAATACCACGCGTGAGCATTTGCAAGGATTGTATGACCTTGGTTTTCGTCGGGTCAGTTATGGGGTGCAAGATTATAATGAAACCGTGCAAAAGGCGATTCACCGGATTCAGCCGTATGAAAATGTTAAACAGGTAACCGAATGGGCAAGAGAAATTGGCTATGAATCGATTTCTCATGATCTGGTGTTTGGTCTGCCATTTCAGAGTCTGGATGATGTCTTAAATACTATTGAGCAAACCAATTCGCTTTTGCCGGACCGTCTGGCTTTATATAGCTATGCACATGTGCCCTGGATTAAAGGCAATGGTCAGCGCGGTTTTAAAGATGCCGATGTACCCAAAGATGCGATCAAACGGGAATGCTATGAAGCGGGTAAAAAGAAACTTCTGGCACATGGTTATCATGAAATCGGCATGGATCATTTTGCCTTAGAAAAAGATGCGATGTACCAGTCCTTTCAAGCTGGAACATTGCATCGCAACTTTATGGGATACACAGCCTCTAAAACCCAGGTGATGATTGGACTCGGGATTTCTTCAATCAGCGATAGCTGGTACAGCTTTGCGCAGAATGTGAAAACCATTGAAGAATATTATGAATGCCTGGCGCGCAATGAAATTCCGGTATTTAAAGGACATGTCTTAAACCAGGAAGATCTGATCATCCGGCAACATATTCTAAATTTGATGTGCAGCTTTAGCACCTCATGGGAAAATTCCGAGATGCTTTTTCCTGAAATTGATGAGGTTTTGGAACAGCTTGAGGAAATGGCACAGGATGGTTTAATTGAATTTTCAGACTCGTCAGTCACAATTCTGGAGAAAGGGAAACCATTTGTACGCAATATTTGTATGGCTTTTGATTTACGTTTAAAGCGACGGATGCCAGAAAGTCGGATTTTCTCGATGACGATTTAATCTCCTCCTAAACCCCATTTTTAAGAAAGAGAGAGAAAGCCTCCCTGAGCCAGACTTAAACATGGCTTTAAGTCGAAGCGCAAGAAAGGGAGGTTTGGAAGGATTCAGTTAAAATAAGGTAGGACAGGGTTTAAAAATATTAAAAATCATCCTTTTTATAAAGATGTGCCATGCGTTCGTGCTTGGTCTTAAGGTATTGTTCATTAAACGGGTTTAAGCCTACTGTTAGCGGGACACGATCGACTACATTAATGCCTTGTGCTTTTAAGGCTTCTATTTTTGAAGGGTTGTTGGTCACGAGACGTACCGATTTTATCTGTAAATGATCCAGCATAATGCTACACATATCATATTGGCGTGCATCCGCCGGCAGGTTCAGCATCAGGTTGGCATCTACGGTGTCATGGCCTTGATCCTGCAGGGCGTAAGCACGAATTTTATTGGTCAGGCCAATACCACGCCCTTCCTGACGCAAATACAGAATAGCTCCGCGGCCCAATTCATTGATCAGTTTTAAAGTTGCTTGTAATTGCGGGCCACAGTCGCATTTGAGTGAAGCAAAGGCATCACCGGTTAAACATTCAGAATGTACACGGACCACCACAGGTTCATCTGATACTTCCTCAAGTCCTTTAGACAGTGCGACATGCTCTTCACCGGTCTTAGGGTCTTGAAATACAGTAATTTTAAATTCACCGTGAGCGGTAGGTAATCTTGACGTTGCGACAAACTCGATTGGCACAGCTGAACCCGTTAAATCCTGAAATTAGCTAAAGTATAGCGTAATGATTGAACATTGGTAGAATTGCAAAGTCGAAATTCTGCATTAGATTTTCTTTTTTGTAGAAAGCGAACGATAATAGTTGATAAATAGTAAGATTATTCAGGATAATCGTAGGCTGCGATTTTTTCACCCCGACGAGATCATTGTTTAATATTGCATCGCTAGAAGCGTAGCTGAATTGAAGCTGCTACAATTCAGCTATATGATCGGGTACTCCCCATTGACCTAGCTTTAGATTTGCCAGGCTTTAGAAGGCTTTGCCATAATATGCTGTATACAGAAATCCCAACTCAACGCCCTGTAACACCGTTGCTTGATGCGATCAATCATCCTGAGCAACTGCGTGCACTCGAGCAAAGCCAGCTAGAACAAGTGGCAGATGAGTTACGTCAATTCATTTTGTATGCTGCCGGGCAAAGTGGCGGACATTTTGGTGCCAACCTTGGTGTAATTGAACTCACCGTGGCCTTACATTATTGCTTTAATACGCCGCATGACCGCCTGATCTGGGATGTCGGTCATCAAGCCTATCCGCATAAAGCATTGACAGGTCGTCGTGAACAGCTCACCACCATTCGTGCTAAAGATGGTCTGGCAGCCTTTCCGGCACGTGAAGAATCTGAATTTGATACTTTTGGGGTAGGCCACTCGTCTACTGCGATTTCTGCCGGTCTTGGCATGGCTCTAGCGCGCCGTTATCAAAACAAGCCATGTGAGGTGGTGTCGATCATTGGTGATGGTGCCATGACGGCAGGTATGGCTTTTGAAGCCATGAATGATGCGGTAGCACATCAGGCGGATCTGATGGTGGTGCTGAACGATAATGATATGTCGATTTCTTGCAGTACTGGTGGTTTTGCCAAGCATTTAGCCGCAATTTGGGAGCGTGGTGAATTTATCAACGTGACTGAAGAGGGAGAGGCTTATGTACAGCCGCATCCGGAGTGGCTGTATAACTCGCGATTACACAGTGCAGCAACCGATGCAGCAGACAACCTGTTTAAAGCCATTGGCTTTGATTATTTTGGTCCTTATGACGGTCACGATGTCAAACAGCTGGTGCATGTCTTTAATGCGCTGAAAAAACGTAAAGGCCCCCGCCTGATTCATATCTATACCAAGAAAGGCAAAGGCTTTGCTCCGGCAGAATCAGATCAAATCAAATATCACGCGATTAGTAAACTCAATGCTGTTGCCGCCAGCAATACTGCACCGAAATATTCGGATGTATTTGGACAATGGCTTTGCGATGAAGCGGCACAAGATGCACGTTTGCTCGCAATCACACCTGCGATGTGCGAAGGCTCAGGCATGGTCAAATTTGCCAAAGAATATCCGGAACGTTTCTTTGATGTCGCGATTGCCGAACAGCATGCAGTTACCTTGGCTGCCGGTATGGCTTGTGAAGGCTTGAAGCCGGTGGTTGCAATTTACTCGACTTTCCTGCAACGCGGTTATGACCAGCTGGTACACGACGTAGCCTTGCAGAATCTGGATGTCACTTTTGGTATTGATCGTGCCGGTCTGGTCGGTGAAGATGGGCCGACGCATGCCGGTGCATATGATTATGCCTATATGCGTACTATCCCGAATATCGTGATTATGGCGCCGAAAGACGAAAATGAATGCCGTCAAATGCTGCATACTGCGTATTTGTATCCAGGACCTGCAGCCGTACGTTATCCGCGTGGCAATGGACTGGGCGTCGAGATCCAGCAAAAAATGATGGAGATTCCGATCGGTCAGTCAGAAATCGTAGCTAGTTTTAACGGGCAGTATGATGAATATATTTCTGTGCTGGCATTTGGTAGCCGGGTACAGGCTGCAGTCGACGCTGCTGAAGCATTTGCCATGAAACATGAAATTGGTGTGCGGGTAATCAACATGCGTTTTGTCAAACCGCTAGATACCCAAATGCTGGACGATCTGGCATTGACGACCAGTCTGTTTGTTACGGTGGAAGAACATGCAGTGATGGGCGGCGCCGGCAGTGCAGTGAATGAATATCTGGCAGAAGCACAGATTGTTAAACCACTCCTGAATCTGGGTCTGGATGATACATTCATGGCGCAAGCGACCCATACCCAGATGTTGCAACAGGCTGGCCTAGATGCGCAAGGCATTGAAAAATCGATCAATCAGGCTTGGTCCAGCTTAGGGCAAAGTGTTTTGTCATAAGTTCTTAAAAATTTTAGACACATTTTTCCCAAAAAAGCCCTGATATTTGCTAAGATATCGGGGCTTTTATGCATTATTCTTTATCAGTGTCTTCAAATTTGTAGTGGGTGTTCAATGGAACCTATGGTGGTGATGGCTGCGCGTGCGGCTCAGTTAGTTGGTCAAGAGCTTTTAAAAGCGCATCAGAATCGTCATAAACTCGATCTACAAGTCGAAGAAAAAGGAATTGATGGTCCAGTAACGCGTGTAGATCGTTATTTGGAGCAGTTGACCATCGATACCCTACGTAAAAGCTATAAAAATCACAGTTTCCTTGGTGAAGAGTTTGGCTATCAGGAAGGTAATGGTCACGACGCCGATTGGTGTTGGGTGATCGATCCACTGGATGGTACTTTAAACTTCATTAACGGTTTCCCGCATTTCTGTATCTCTATCGCAGTTCAGCACAAAGGCATTACTCAACACGGGGTGATTTATGACCCGGTGAAAGATGAGCTATTCTCTGCCAGTCGTGGTCGTGGTGCCATGATGAACCAGCGTCGTATTCGTGTGAATGTCAAAGACAGCCTGGAAAATACCTTTATGGCTGTTGGTCACGCTTACCGTGCTAAACGTAATGGCGAAGTTGTATCTTATGCCAAGAACCATTTTCAAAGTTTGTTAAACGTGACTGAAGCTGGCGCGCAATATCGTCGTTCAGGTTCTGCGGCATTGGATTTAGCCTATGTTGCTGCAGGCCGTTTTGATGCTTACTTCGAACTTGGTTTAAAACCTTGGGATATCGCAGCGGGCGAATTGATCGTGAAAGAAGCAGGCGGTACTGTAGTTGATGCACGTGGTGGTAGCGACTCTATGGAAAATGGTCAAGTTTTGGCTTGTTCAATGAAAATGCTTAAACCTTTAATGCAAGCAGTTGTTCCTGCTTGGGGTGAAGCAGCAAAATAATCGGGTTTAGATGAAATATATCTAATTTTCAGAAAAGGCATCCTTCGGGATGCCTTTTTTAGAGCAGTAAAATAGTTAAGAAGGGAGGTAGAGTATATTTCTAACATGATATGAATATTGGAAATATCAAGTGAATTGGCGAAAACTGCCTTTTTATACCGGTTGTTACATTTTTTATTCATATTTAAGTGTATGAAATTAATATATAAATTATAGACAGAGCAAATTAGTTTTAAAACTTAATGACATTGTTGATTATTCTGCTATAATTTCGCCACGCACTTAATTTCTGTTCTTTACCTGAACACTATCTTCTAATCATTGTATGCGCGTGCTGTCCATAGAGAGGACATATCCTTCGCGCCCCAATCGCTTAAGCGATTCCTTCAGGTTTGCGGCCGTAATCATGCGTGCGTTATATCCACATCGTCGTTACTCGGATCGCTGCTGAATCCTAATATTTTCAGCATTATTTGCTGTGCCGCTTTTTGCCGATGTCCATAATTGTTATTTATTAAATGGAGCACCCATTTCAGGGTGAATACTCTCTATGAGCAAAACTTTTGCTGATTTTTCCCTCGATGAATCTCTAACCCAGGCTCTCGACGCTTTAGGCTTTACTACTCCTACTCCTGTACAAGAACAAGCGATTCCAGCTGCACTTGAAGGTAAAGACCTTCTTGTATCAAGCCAAACAGGTTCTGGTAAAACTGCTGCATTCTTACTGCCTACGTTAAATGCGTTGGCAAACCAAGATACATTAGTACCGTTTAAAGACCGTATGAAAGCGGTTACTCAACCGAATATTTTGGTGATTTCACCGACTCGTGAATTGGCACAACAGGTGTGTCAAGACGCAATTGCGCTTGTACGTCATATGAAAGGTGTTCGTATTGCAGCAATCATGGGCGGTATGCCTTTTGGTAAGCAAATTCAACAGTTAAAAGGCGCGCAAGTTGTTGTTGCAACTCCAGGTCGTTTACTTGACTTGGTGAATCGTCGTCAAATCAAATTGGATAAAGTTGACGCGTTAATCGTCGATGAAGCTGACCGTATGCTTGACCTGGGCTTCTCTGAAGACTTGGAAGCAATTGGTGAGTTGGCTGCAAACCGCAAACAGACTCTTATGTTCTCTGCGACGTTTGCACCACGTATCATTACACTTGCTGAACGCATGATGAATGATCCAATGCGTATTTCGATCGAAACAGGTCACTCTACAAATACTGATATTACTCAGACTTTGCATTGGACTGACGGTTTCGAACACAAGAAAAAATTACTGACTCACTGGTTAAACGAAGAAGACGTTGATCAAGCAGTTGTATTTGCGTCAACTCAAGAAGACACAGATATGTTGGCTGAAGAGCTTGCTGAAGCAGGTTTATCAGTTGTAGCGCTTCATGGTGCTATGCCACAAACGGTTCGTAACCGTCGTTTACGTAGCATTCGTGAAGGTCGTGCGAAGATCTTGGTTGCAACTGACGTTGCGGCACGTGGTCTTGACGTACCAACTATTTCACACGTAATCAACTTCGGTCTTCCAATGAAGAACGAAGACTATGTACACCGTATCGGTCGTACAGGTCGTGCGGGTCGTACTGGTAAAGCAATTACTTTGGCGACTTACCGTGAACGCGGTAAAATCCGTGCTTTGGAAGACTTCCTTGATGCGCGTCTGAACGTATCTGAAATTGAAGGTCTTGAGCCATCTCCACCTCCTGCACGCGGTAGTCGTGATGGCGGCGGTCGTGGTCGTGGTCGTGATGGCGGCGGTCGTCGTGATGGCGGTCGTGGTGGTTTTGGCGGTGGTCGTCGTTTTGAAGGCGAAAGCAACTTCAAACGTCGTGAAGGCGGTGATGATCGTCCACGTCGTAGCTTCGATGACAAACCACGTGGCGAACGTCCGGCATTTGGCGAAGATCGTCCACGTCGTGACTTCGGTGATCGTCCAGCGCCACGTCGTGAAGGCGGTTTCGGTGATCGTCCACAACGTTCGTTTGATGACCGTCCAAAGCGTGACTTTGGTGACCGTCCAGCGCCACGTCGTGAAGGTGGTTTTGGCGACCGTCCACAACGTTCGTTTGATGACCGTCCAAAGCGTGACTTCGGTGATCGTCCAGCGCCACGTCGTGAAGGTGGTTTTGGTGACCGTCCTCGCTCTAATGATGACAACCGTGGCAACCGTGTAGATTACAAGCCAGCTCGTGAAGGCGGTTATGGTGATCGTCCAAAACGTGATTTTGGTGATCGTCCTGCTCCACGTCGTGAAGGTGGTTTCGGTGATCGTCCAGCGCGTTCATTCGGTGATGACCGTCCAAAACGTGATTTTGGTGATCGTCCAGTACGTCGCAACTTTGATGACAAACCACGTGGTGAACGTTCGTTCGGTGGTGAAGATCGTCCACGTCGTAAATTTAACGACTAATAGAGTCGCTAGATGAAGATAAAAAAACCGGTAGAAATACCGGTTTTTTTATGCATTGAGTTTTTTGCTTTTTAACGTAAAATGTCTACTAATTCATGTTTAGTCAGGGTTATGATAATTATTAATATGAAAAGTTTAGCTGCTTGATCTCAATTGATAGAGGTGCATATGCCATATATCGCATTGACTTTGATTTTATGTAATATTATCTATTATTTATACAGTGTTTTTAATTAATCAATCTAGTCATTTCAAGCCTAAGTACATATTTTTATTATAAAAAACACGAAATAATCAATTGTTGTCATCTTTTTATGATATTCACCCACCTTTTTCAACTGCTAACATTTTGAACTTCGTTCCTTTATAGTATGCATGCTGAAAAAATGTAGGAATAAACTCAGCTATGAAAAATCAAACAGCGCGAGATACTCTGTCTTTGATTGAAGTCAAGAATTTGAGCTTCAAACGAGGCGAGCGCGTGATTTATGACGACGTGAGTTTAAATATTCGTCGTGGGCAGATTACCGCCATTATGGGGCCATCCGGAACTGGTAAAACTACCTTATTAAGATTGATCGGTGGGCAGCTGACGCCTGAGCATGGGCAGGTCTTATTGGATGGCAAAGATATTGCCTCGATGTCACGTTCCGAACTTTTTTCAGCACGTGCACGGATGGGTATGCTATTTCAGAGTGGTGCTTTGTTTACCGATATGAGCGTGTATGAAAATGTCGCGTTTCCAATTCGGGCCCATACCAAACTGCCAGAGCATTTGATTAAAGAAATCGTGGCACTAAAACTGGAATCAGTTGGTTTGCGTGGTGCAGAGCAGATGATGCCGTCTGAACTGTCTGGCGGTATGAACCGACGCGTAGCTTTGGCCCGGGCAATCGCGCTGGATCCTGAGCTGATCATGTACGATGAACCCTTTGCTGGGCAGGATCCGATTGTGATGGGGGTGTTGACCCGTTTAATCCGCTCTTTGCGTGAAGCACTGGACTTGACCACGATTATTGTTTCGCATGATGTCGCAGAAACCCTATCCATTGCTGACTACATTTATGTGGTGGCAGAGGGCAAAATTCAGGGCGAAGGTACGCCGGCAGAACTCAAGGCGCATCCGTCTGCTTTTGTACAGCAATTCCTGACCGGTTCGGTAGAAGGCCCAGTGGATTATCAGTTTAGTCATCGGGCTTATTTAAGTGATGAGGTACGTTCATGAATGCAATTGCCGCATTAGGTAGACGCGTTATTGAACGTGTACAGGGAATTGGGGTCGCGACCCTGATGCTGTTGCAGATTTTATTTTCAATGCCGACATGGCTTGGAGTGAAACTGTTTGTTTATCAGATGTACCGGGTCGGGGTGTTGTCCCTGCTGATTATTGTGGTGTCTGGCCTGTTTATTGGAGCCGTTCTTGGTTTGCAGATGTTTAGCATCTTGTCGACCTTTGGCAGTGAGTCGATGCTGGGAACAGCAGTTGCCCTGACTTTGCTGCGTGAGCTGGCGCCAGTGGTTGCAGCTTTGCTGTTTGCTGGACGTGCCGGTTCAGCCTTGACCGCAGAAATTGGTCTGATGAAAGCCACCGAACAGCTGTCCAGTATGGAAATGATCGGGGTGGATCCATTAAAGCGTGTAATTTCGCCGCGTCTTTGGGCAGGGATTTTCAGCTTGCCCATGCTTTCGGTTATCTTTGCTGCAGTCGGCATTATGGGCGGTAAGATGGTCGGTGTGGACTTTCTGGGAGCCGACGAAGGCGCGTATTGGAGCGGCATGGAAAGCAGCGTGCAATTCTACAAAGATGTCTTGAATGGCACCATCATTAAAAGTTTTGTATTTGCATTAATTTGTACCTGGATTGCGGTATACCAAGGTTATGCTTGTGTCCCGACCTCGGAAGGTATTGCAACTTCTACAACCCGTACAGTCGTATATTCTTCACTGTGCGTTTTAGGCTTTGACTTTGTGTTGACTGCGGTCATGTTCGGAGGTGTTTAATGAAATCACGTACTAGTGAGCTGGCCGTTGGTGTTTTTGTTATTTTGTTTGGTATTGCCTTATTTTTCCTGGCAATGCGAGTCAGTGGTCTGGTTGGGAACAATATTTCCGACAGCTATGAAATGACGGCAACTTTTGAAAACGTGAATGGGATCAAGCCGCGCGCCAAAGTGGCATTAAGTGGTGTAAAAGTAGGACAGGTGGACCAGATTACCTTGGATCCTGTCACTCGTCTGGCGACCGTACATATGACGCTGGATGGCTCGTTGACCTCGTTTAATGCCGAACAGCTAAAGCAGGTTCAGCAAAATGCGCTGGAAGAGTTGCGTTATAGTTCAGACTATACAGCGGCTACTCCGGCACAACAAAAAGACATGGAAAAACAACTCTTAGCTAACATGAAATCCATCACTAATATTGATGAAGATGCTTATATTATGGTAGCAACCAATGGATTGCTGGGTGAAAAATACCTGAAAATTATTCCAGGTGGGGGTCTGAACTATTTGCAACGCGGTGATCAGATTGCTAATACCCAAGGCACCATGGAAATTGAAGATTTAGTCACGAAGTTTATTACTGGCGGTGCCGGTAAGTCTTCGGATAGTCAAGAAGCTGCCCCAGAACAGGCGACAGTTTCAGGATCGACCGATGCAGAACCTGCATTCGTTGAATAATAGATTGAGGAGATATCAGTGAAGACTTTAGTAAAACAAACGCTTGCAGCAAGCATTCTTTCCACCGTGGTTGCTGGTACAGTGTTTGCAGCTCCAAGCCAAACGCCTCCTGAGTTTATTAAACAAGTGGCGGATAATTTGGTTAAACGTTTACAGGCTGATCATAGCAAATTACAGAGTAATCCAGCCTTGGTCAAAACCATTGTACGTCAAAATCTGGATCCATATATTGATTCACAAGCTTTTGTGCGTACAGTCATGGGCACTTATGTGCAACAAAGTACTCCAGCACAGCGTGCCCAGTTTGAAAAGAATTTCCGTGAAACCCTGATTGAAAACTATGGTTCGGCATTTGCGAAATATAGCAATCAGACTTACAGCATGCGTCCATACAAAGCCAGCAACAGCAAAAACCCTGTGGTGACCATTGATTTCAATAACAAGGGCGAGAAAATACCGGTAGCGTTCCAGTTGGTGGATAAAGGTTCACAGTGGAAAATCCGTAACATCAACGTATCTGGTATTGATCTTGGTTTGCAGTTCCGTAACCAGTTTGCTGCGACAGTCAAACGTAATGGCGGTAATATAGATACAGCGATTGCCAACTTTAAACCAGATGCAGAAGCCGCAATTGAAAAGAAATAATCAGATAGGTGAGCCGTGATTGTATTCAAGGATCAGGAATTGCAGGTGTCAGGCAAGATTGACTATGCTAATGCGCAGGACTATTACCTACAGGGCCTGCGTGTGATTCAGTCACAGAACAAGTTTCCGCTAGTGGTTAATCTGGCCGGGCTTGAAAGTGGCAGTACCTTGGCTCTGGCAGTATTGGTGCGTTGGTTGCGTCAGACGCCTCAAGCACAAGGCCTGCAGTTTAAAGCTGTTCCACCGAAGATGATGAATATCATTCAGGCCAGCCATCTCCAGGATGATCTAAAAATCATTCAGTAGAAGCAATAAAAAAGCACCTTTCGGTGCTTTTTTATTGCTCTTCAAATAGGCATGGATCAGATGAGGGGTACTCCTTGAGCTTCGACTTAAAAGCAGGGCTTTAAAGCCCGCTCAAATCCATTTCTTCCATCTAAAGTAAATTAATGGTCCGATCAGAAAGCCGATCAAAATAATACTGACCATAATGAAACTCATGGAGCCTTTAGCAAAGGGCAATACATCGGTATTCATCCCATAAATACTGGCAATCAGCATCGGTGGCGCAAGCATACTTGGCAGAATAGAGAAGCGGCGAATGGTATCATTCTGTTCGGTGTTAATGAATCCTGATGTAGTATCGAGCAGGAAGCGCACTTTCTGGAACAGGAAGGCATCATGCTCCACCAAAGAGCGGACATCTTCACTGAGCTCCCGGATATCTGCATCATAAATATGACTCCCTAAAGCGCGTGGACGCGCCAGGAAGGTCAGAACACGCCGTAAATCGATCAGACAGAGTTGCGCTTTACCCAGCATATCTTCCAGTTGCGCCAGCCGGGTAATCATGTCATCCAGATCGAGAATTTGCTCACGATGACGGTTATTCAATACTTCGGTTGAATATTTTTCTAAATCTTTATGGACATCTTCCAGGATGTCGGCCAGTTCATCCAGCTTGGCTTCGAGCAGACCCAATAAAATCCAGGTCGGATCTTTATAATCGATGTCATAATCATTGCGGCGTGCCCGGGCACGAAAGGCACGAAAAGCCACCAGCTTTTCACCGCGCAAGGTAAACAGACGATCCTTATGCAGAATAAATGCCACAGTCTGTACCGTGGCCAGCATACTGGACTCATCTTCATTTTCGTTCTCGACCTGATAGTTTTTATTTTTGGTTAAGAAATATGTGCTGATGTGCAAAATTCCGTCATCATCACGGTAAAATCGGGCACTGGAGGAAATATCTTCTAGCGATTTTAAAGTCGGTAAGTTTTGTCCATAGGCATCTAGAATCCATTGCTGCTCTTCTTGTGAAGGTGCAATCAGGTCAAGCCACACTAAATCTGGATGTAAGTCGAAATCACCATTAATCGTGATATCTTCTAAGCTACCGCGCTCTGTGGCGTAAAAGGCTTCAAGCATGCTGTCTTTTCTCCCTGGCGCAGTATGTGAATTGGAATGGGTGTATTTTAGACAAGGAATTGAATAAAAACACTGATATTAAGTGGTTATTTTTGGAAAAAACGCGCTGGAAGCGATTACGTACAATATACCGTCAATTAGAGGATGAAATGATGAATTCTATCGCAATTTTTTGTGGTTCAGCCCTAGGCTCGGATCCTCTTTATGCCCAGATTGCTAAAAAGGTGGGTCAAACCTTGGCCGCCAGGCATCAGACGCTGGTATATGGTGGTGGTCGTTCTGGCTTGATGGGAATTATCGCTGATAGTGTTTTGGCCGCCGGTGGCAAGGTGATTGGGGTAATTCCGAGGCAACTGGTGAATCGTGAACTGGCACATCCGCATATTACCAAGTTATTTGTGGTGGAGAATATGCACGAGCGTAAAACCCGAATGTCAGAACTGGCTCAAGGGTTTATTGCCATTCCGGGTGGTGCGGGAACGCTGGAAGAAATTTTTGAACAGTGGACCTGGGCGCAACTGGGAATTCATAAAAAGCCTTGTGCTTTTCTAAATGTTGATGGTTTCTACGATGACTTGCTTAAATTTATCTACATGACCACCGAGAAAGGATTTACCAAGGCACGTTTTAGTGATGCTTTAATTGTCAGCGATGATCTGGAAAAAATTTTACGTCAATTCGAAACTTATCAGCCACCTGAGCCTAAATGGGGTAGGAGCGATCAGACCGATCTTGTAAAATAAGCTGCCCCCTAGCATAAAGTCATAAACCAGAGATGAAGATAATTACAGTGGCTGCAGCCATTATTTTAAATGAAGCGCAGCAACTGCTTGTGGTTCGCAAGAAAGGAACGTCCTGCTTTATGCAGGTTGGTGGCAAGCTGGAGCCAAATGAAGCACCAGAAGCAACGATGTTACGTGAAATTCAGGAAGAAATTGGCGCCCAAGCACACATTCAGCAATTCATTGGACGTTTTGAAACGGCAACAGCCAATGAGCCTGATCATCAACTGGTGAGTTATGTCTATTGGGTAAGACTGGATCAGGCACCAAAAATTGAAGCGGAAATTGCTGAAATGAAATGGATAGATCTGGACGAAAAGCAGGTCTTGCTGGCACCCTTGACCACTGAAATTGTCATTCCATGGGTGAAGTCACAGTTACTTGCTCAGGCGTAAATGTTCAGATTCCCGCACCGGCCAGACAGGCCGCATAAATTTTTTGACAACCCAGTTGTTCAAGTGTTTGGCTGAGTGCCCGGATCGAGCTGCCAGTCGTGACGACATCATCGATAATCAGCACCCGACGATACCGCAGCTTGGAAATGGTGCTGATCTGGAATTGTGACTGGATATCTTCAATTCGCTCCAGCCGGCTTAGGCCCTTTTGCGAGTGTTGTTTTAGTCGTCGAACAGGTTGCCAGATGGGTGCATTCAACTGTTTTGCCACATGTTTGGCCAGTACCAGAGATTGATTATAACCGCGCTCGGCCAGACGCTCATTCGAGATCGGCATCGGTACTATCGCACTGACTTTAGGCAGGTCTAAACTTAACAGCGCACCTGCCAGTAAATTTTGCAAATGCAGTTTCTGTTCATATTTAAACAGTTGAATCAAACGATCCATCGGATAGGCATAGTCGCAGGCAATCTGGAACTGCATTTCCTGCCGTTGAATGGTTTGATGTGCCCAGGGTAATTGTCGCCAGCAATCTTCACAGACTGAATGAATGGACTGATAATCGGTCAGGCAGAGCTGACAGGGCTGTAAGCGGGTGAGCCAGGATTTTCCGTGTTGCAGTAATTTAAACATAGGCATAGCGCGGTGCTTCCGGTAGCCAGCGTTGCAATAATGCTTCGGCCTGATCAGGATAATCCTTGAGCATCTGCTGGGCCACATAATGTGCCTGATTGAGCAGGTGATCATCACGTTCCAGTTTGGCCACACGGAAATTCATGTCGCCAGTCTGCTTGGTTCCAAGCAGTTCACCTGGGCCACGCAATTCCAGGTCTTTCTCGGCAATCATGAAACCATCATTGGTTTCGCGCATGATTCTTAAACGTTCCTGACCATTTTGCGACAGCGGATGTTTATACAGTAGGGCACAGAAGCTGGCTTTGGCGCCACGACCGACCCGACCACGTAGCTGATGCAGTTGAGATAAGCCCAGACGTTCAGCATTTTCAATCACCATAATGGAGGCATTGGGTACATCGACGCCGACTTCAATCACGGTGGTAGCAATCAGCAGCTGTAATTCATTATTTTTAAACTGCTGCATTACCGCCTGTTTTTCATCGGCTTTCATCTTGCCATGTACCAGTCCGATATTCAGCGCAGGAAAGCGCTCGCGAATTTCAGCGAAAGTGGCTTCTGCAGCTTGGGCATCTAAAGTTTCGGACTGTTCTACCAGTGTACACACCCAGTAGGCCTGCTTGCCTTCAGCACAGTTGCTGGCAATCCGTTGCAAGACTTCTTCGCGCCGGTCTAATGGAATGGTCACGGTCTGAATCGGGGTACGGCCCGGCGGCAGCTCATCAATCACAGAGGTATCCAGATCACCATAGGCAGACATGGCCAGTGTGCGTGGAATCGGAGTCGCTGTCATCACCAGTTGATGCGGTGACATACCATCTAGCCCTTTATTTCTGAGAGCAAGGCGCTGATCTACACCAAAGCGATGCTGTTCATCAATAATCACCAGACCCAGTTTGGCAAACTCGACATTTTCCTGAAACAGGGCATGAGTCCCGATGACCAGATGAGCGCTGCCATCCCGAATCAGCTGTTCTGCTGCTGCGCGAGCTTTACCTTTTTGTTTACCGGAAAGCCAGGCCACATTTAAGCCCAAAGGCTCAAGCCAGCGTTTAAAGTTCAGATAATGCTGCTCGGCCAGAATCTCGGTCGGTGCCATCAACGCCACTTGCCAGCCTTCTTCCAGTGCATGGCAGGCAGCCACACCGGCCACCAGTGTTTTACCCGCACCGACATCGCCCTGAACCAGACGCAACATTGGTTTATTGGTTCTTAAATCCTGTGCAATTTCTCTGGATACACGTTTTTGCGCACCGGTCATTTCAAAAGCCAGACTGGCCAGTAACCGTTTGGCATAGGTCTGACTTGGCGCAAATGAAGGCGCTTCGACCTGCTGAATAAAGGCCCGACGTGTCAATAAACTGATCTGATGCGCTACCAGTTCTTCAAAGATCAGGCGCTGCTGTGCAGGATGTGAGCCTTGTGCCAGTTGCAGCATATTGGCGTTGACTGGCGGGTGATGGATATATTCCAGTGCCTGTTTCAGCGCATAACCATTGCTAAATTTTGCTGGCAGTAGTTCAGGCAGATGATCGCTGTATTGGGCCAAGGCCTGCTGAATATAATCCCGTATTTTTGGCTGGGTCAGGCCTTCAGTCGCCGGATAAATTGCCGTGAGCTGGGTTTGAGGTAAAGGTGTGTCCTCAGTAATGACTTGCAGTTCGGGATGATACATTTCCAGACCGCGCGCACCAACCCGCACTTCACCAAAAATTCTTAAACGGTTACCCAGTTTGCAGCGGTCGGTAATGCCTTTATAAATATGATAAAAACGTAAAGTGACTTTGCCAAAATCATCATCCAGCAGCACAGCCATGGATTTGCGTTTGCCAGGGGGGAAATCCACGCCTTTGACGATGCCTTCCAGCAGATAGCTGCGTCCCACGCTCAATTGATTCATAGGAATGATCGTGCTACGGTCTTCATAGTCACGTGGTAGATGAAAAAGCAAATCATCAGTATTGAAGATATTTAGTTTTTCGAGTAATGCAGCGGCGGCATTGCCAACGCCTTGTAACTGATGGACTGCAGCCATGTCCCCTCAACCAGATTTGTGATTCGGTGCTCAATGCATATTTTATTTATCGGTTATGGTAAAACATCCCGACGTGTGGCTAAACAACTATTTGAGCAAGGTCATCAAATTAGCACAATTAGCCAGAGTCCCAAAACAGATTCATTCGCAACTCATCTGATTCAGGATGTGCATCAACTGGATTTAACTGCAGTTACTCCAATTGACTGGGTCTATGTATTACTTAGTCCAAAACAAAGTACGGTTGAAGGTTATCAGCAGACTTATCTGGATTCGGTTCAACCTATTGTGGCTGCCTTGAAACAGCATCCGGTGAAACGGATTGTGGTGGTGTCATCGACACGAGTGTATGGGCAAGATGCCGGTGAAATCGTAGATGACGAAACTGAAATTTACCCAATTGATGCTCAGGGCACAATCTTACAGCAGATGGAGCAGGCTTATTTCGCTGCTTATCCTGAGCAATGTACGATCATTCGTCCAAGTGGGATTTATGGAGCATCGGTAGAACGCTTACAAAAAATGGCTGCCTCGATGACGAGTTATCCGAATCTGCACTGGTCCAATCGGATTCATATTGAAGATTTATCACGTTTCTTATCACAGATGATTCACGTGGAACATCCTGAAACTTCTTATATTGTGACCAACAACGATCCAAAATTATTGCATGAAATATTGCAATGGTTCCAACAGCAGATAGGGCTTCCTTTGCTTAAGGTGGAAAGTGAGCAGGTCACGGGTAAAAAGCTTTATGCGACCCGAATGCAAAAAATGGGATTTGAATTAAAACATCTGGACTGTTATGAGGATTATTTGGAGTTGATGAGGAAAAATAATCCCTTCTAACCTCCCTTTAAAAAGGGAAGAATCCCCCTCCTTTTCAAAGGAGGGTTAGGGGAGGATTTTATCTAGAACCACCTCTCCCTAATCCTCACTTGCGCTTCGTTTTAAAAGCCGTGCTTTAAAACTCGCTCAGGAGAGGGAATGCTATATTTAAATAATGGCATTAGCTTCTCAGTTTTCACTTCTTATAAATTCTTAAATAAAAAAGAGAGGCCTTAGCCTCTCTTTTTTATTTAATCTTACTTCTTTTTCCGCTTCGCACGTTTCTTGGCTTGTTCAGCCGCAACTGCATCCAGGGCTTCTTTAAGTTCTTCATCGGTAAAGGCGGTAATGTGATGCAGCATCTGCAATTTCACTTCGTCCAATACCAGATCGGCATATTTCGCTACATTGGTTAGCTGTTCATCAAAGACAATCGCATTGTCTTCATTGGTACACAGATAACCTTTCTGGGTTAATACTTTAATGAAGCTCTGGAACAGGGCTTTATCGAAGAATTCAGGCGAATTGAACTCGTATAGTACAGACAGACGCTGACCAACTAAATAGCTCAGCTCTTCCACCTGACGGGTTGAAATATTGCCTGAATCACGCTGGGTAATCAGTGCCAAAGTCATGTAATAACGCTCCAGACTTTGGGTCACTGGGGCAGCCAGAACTTCGAGCTGATGATGCGCTTCAGTATTCGGTGCAGGTGCAATCAGGTTTTCGCCATCTTGCGTGATCAGTTTTGAAGAAATCAGGTTATCAATATGGGCATTGACCTGATCCTGAATCTCATCTTCATGCCATTTTAAAAATAGCTCAGCTTTGAGGAAAGGATATAGGGTGCTGCTGATATTGACCACATCATGACGGCGGATGGTGCCGTTATGTTCAGTCAGGGCTGCAATCAGGGATGGCAATATAAAAGTATGCACAATATTATTACGGAAATAGGTCAGCAGAACCGCCTGATTATCTTCAATCGCAATAATATCGCCCAGTACATGCTTCACCCGTTTGATCAGTTTCAGCTTCATCGCATAGGCAATTATTTCTTTGCCTGACAGCGGTGTAACCTGCATGCGTTCATCATAAGGCAGAGCGGTGAGCAAGGTGCGATAAGTATCCAGCTGTTTGATACAGATTTCTTCATCCAGCGTATGTTTTGGCGTGGCCAGCAAGATTAAAGATAATAACGATACCGGATTGATCACGACTGCACTGTTAATATTTTCCAGAATAGCCTGTGCAGAGCTATTCACCGCGTCAGAAACCGCTTGTGGAACCGGATCATCGTTCTTTTCGATCTTGATATTTTCTGCACCATGCTGTTTCAGGATATCATCCAGAAATACCGGTTTACCGAAGTTCAGGTGCACCTTGCCAAAAATGCGTTCAATCTTGCGCAGGGTTTTCAAAATACCAAAAATAGACTCGGCTTCTTTTGGTTTACCACTCATTTCACCGACATAGGTACCACCTTCCATTAGGCGTTCATAGCCGATATAGGTCGGTACAAATACAATCGGTTTGGACTTGCCACGTAAATGACCATGCACGGTCATTGCCAGCATCCCGGTTTTTGGCGGTAGCAAACGACCGGTACGTGAACGGCCACCTTCAATAAAGTATTCCAGCGGGGTATTACGTGACAGGACGCTATACAGATATTCTTTAAAGACCGTGGTATAGAGCGCGTTGCCGCGGAAGGTACGACGGATAAAGAAGGCACCGCCACCGCGTAAAATCTGGCCCACAAAAGGCATATTCAGGTTGTCGCCCGCTGCGATGTACGGCACCATCAAACCACGGCGATAGATCACATAAGACAATAACAGATAGTCAATATGACTGCGGTGACAGGGGGTATAGACAATTTCATAATCCTTGGCCAGTTCACGCACAGTACTGAAATTATGGACTTCCACGCCGTCATAAAGCTGGGTCCATAAGCGGGTCAGGGCTTTGTCGGCAAAACGTACAGTCGAATGAGAATAATCGGAAACGATTTCGTTCAGATAACCAATGGCACGACGTTCAGATTCCAGCATCGAGATTTTACTGCGAATACTGTCATTGCGAATCGCAGCCTGTACATCTGGCGATTTGATTAAACCGTGCATGACATTACGGCGATCGGACAGATCCGGCCCGAGAATCACTTCGCGCTGCCCATCCAGATAATCATTTAAAGTGCTAACAATATAAGTCGCTGGTGCTGAATTTGGATGCGTTTTTTTGGCATGCTCAATCATGGCACGTAAAGACTGGGGTTCATGGAATTCTAAATAAGACTGACGGCCATGCAGACCGATATTGACCAGTTGCTTGACCCGGCTTGGCGTAGACCAGGTATCGGTAAATAGCAGTTTGAACCAGGAATCTTCTTTTTCAGGTTCACGTCCCCAAAGCACCGTGACTGGTACCAATTCCACATCTAGTTCAGGATGTTGTTCCAGGATTTCAATCAGGCGTAACAGGCGCGGCGGAAACGCATGCGGCGGTGAGCTGAGCAGGTTATTTTCATCATGATGCTGTAAAAACAGCAGCGAAGCTTTTTCCTTACTATTGCCCAGTTGCATTGGATCGAGCGCAGCTGGCAACTTTAAACGGCGGGTTTCTGCATCGACGACCAGCGCATTACTACGCGAATGGTTCTGTAAAACGTAGCAGACCAGCTTTCGCGATTCTGTTGCAGTCTGATCAGGTTCAGGTGCTGTCACTTCACTTGGTACTTCCCCAAGAACATGAGGGGTAACCACAAGATCAAGTAGCTTACTTGAAAGCTTGCGATACATTTGACCAAAGCCATTCTTGGACATAGCTGCTCCTAATTTTACTGACCAAAACCACAGGACTTCTGAGGGGATTTATTTTTGCGGGTTTCCAAAGCGAAACCATATATCTTTTTTTAACAACTTCAACAGAAGTGCTCTAATTTTAGCGTGAAAGCAGATGCTTTTCCTAGTCACTTATGACATCAGTATGACAGAACAGTCATGCAATCTTTAGAGTTTCGGTCTGATTTTGTGGCAGAATATTCCAGATTAATTATTTAGATCTGTTTTTCCATTTTTGGGATATCTCCAATATTACGTAGGTTGCTTATGAATGCCTTAACACAGGAACTGGTCGAGCTGCTCAGCTTGGAAAAGTTAGAAGAAAACATTTTTCGGGGAATCAGCCGTAATCTGGTGGGCAAGCGCGTGTTTGGTGGGCAGGTTTTAGGGCAGGCACTCCGCGCTGCGTCTTATACCACAGACCGTCCGGCACACTCGTTACATGCCTATTTTCTGTTTGGTGGAGATGTCAATGCACCGATTATTTATGAAGTGGATCGTATCCGTGACGGCAAGAGCTTTGTCAGCCGTCAAGTACGTGCAATTCAGCATGGTCGCACTATTTTTATGTGTATGGTGTCTTTTGCGCATCAGGAAGAAGGTCTCAATTACCAGATTTCAGAGCCGGAATATCCGCCAGCAGAAAGCCTGAAAAATGAAGCAGAACTGATCAAACAAATGATTGAGTTTATTCCGGAAAATGTCCGTGCGTCCTTCACCCGTGATCGTCATGTCGAGATTCGCCCGATCAATCCGCAAAATCCGTTTCAGCCGCAACCGGAAGCGCCGTCTTATGCGCACTATATCCGCACGCATGACCGAATTGCTGCAGAAGTGGATCAGATTTCTTTGCATCAGGCCATTGCCGCTTTCTATTCAGACTTTACCTTGATGACCACGGCACTGCGTCCACATGGTCTGAGCTATATTTCGCCAAGCCTGCAATGTGCCAGTATTGACCATGCCATGTACTTCCATAAGCCATTTCGTGCCGATGAATGGATGCTATATGACATGGATGCCACCCAGAGTGCCAGTTCGCGTGGTCTGAATTTTGGACGGATGTGGCAGAATGGCGAACTGGTCTGTAGTACCACGCAGGAAGGGCTGATCCGCTTACGTGAAATCGAAACCCAATAATTTTTATATTTTTGCTCAAAAAGCCGAATCCCAGATTCGGTTTTTTTGTTTTTAATCCGCAGAACAATCATTATTTGAGATCTTGTTCTAGGCACGCGTTTATAAAATATTACTCGATTCTGTAGAATCGGCATGGCATAGTGCCGCTTAAGATCTATATTAAAATGCATGAAAAGATGAGCTTAAATACGCAAATTTTAATTGCCGCCGTATTGGGGGTGCTGTTTGGATTTTTACTCACAATATTTCCGCAGACCTCATTTTTTGATGTCAGTTTATACGGCATCGGCATCGTCAGCAGTGTTTTTATCGGCTTATTAAAAATGCTGTTGGTTCCGCTAATTTTTACGTCGATTGTGGTCGGGGTATCTAATCTACAGGCAGGCGGACAACTGAATCGCACCTGGAAAATCACCCTGATGTGCTGTGTGACCACAACGACTTTGGCACTCATTTTAGGTCTGGCCTGTGCACATCTGTTTGATGTCGGCAAGGGTGTTGATGTACTGATGTTCCAGGATGCCATGGCGCAGCATCAGACTCCGGACACCTTAACGCCATCTTCTTTCTTTACCAATTTTATCCAAAATACTCTGATCAATCCGTTTAAGGCATTTTCAGATGGCAATGTCCTGGCAGTGGTGGTCTTTGCCTTGTTTGTCGGTGTGGCACTGGTCGCAGGCGGAGATAAATTCCGTACCGTGCGCAAGTTGAGTCACCAGTTTTTTGAAATCATGATGTTGATGATTGGCTGGGTGATGAAACTGGCACCTTTCGGTATTTTTGCTTTATTGGCCAAGCTGATCGCGACTGAGGATATTTCGGTACTCAGTCGTCTGGCTGAATTTGCGGCCGTGGTCACCGGAACCACCATTTTCCATGGCATCGTGGTATTGCCTTTATTGCTGTGGGTTTTTGGCAAGATGGATCCCATCACGTTCTTTAAGGGTACTAGAGCTGCCCTGATTACTGCATTTGCCACCAGTTCCAGTTCGGCTACCATGCCCTTGTCGATGAAATGTGCTCAGGAAAATTTAGGGGTACGGCCCCAGACTGCAGGTTTTGTGATTCCGCTGGGTACCCAGTTAAATATGGATGGCACGGCACTCTATGAAGCGGCAGCAGCCTTGTTTATCGCCAACTTAATGGGGCTGGATCTCAGTCTGGGACAGCAACTGGTGGTATGTGCCACAGCGATGATTGCATCCTTGGGTGCGCCGGGAATTCCGAGTGCCGGTATGGTGACCATGATCATGGTCTTGCAGTCGGTCGGTTTGCCTGCCGAGGCGATTGCCATTCTGTTACCGATCGACCGCTTGCTCGATACTGTACGCACAGTCGTGAATGTTCAGGGTGATATGATGATCAGTGTCGTGGTGGATCGATATACACGTGAACCCGATCTTCAAGCAGCAGACTGCTAAAGCATTTAAAAATAAAAAAAAGCAGGCCATTGGTCTGCTTTTTATAAGGGAAGTTTTAATAAATCAAGAACGATCCCAGACAATTCTGATGAGATAGTTAATCTGCAGAATGCTTGTTCTGATTCAGTTCATCTGCTGCTTTAAGCTCAGATGGATCCTGCTCAAGCAGTTCAAGCGGCTCTTCAGCTTCATTTAAAGCATGCATTGATACTTCAGCAATATGCTCCAAATCAGATTCACTAAGCTCGAGTTCTTCGAGGGGTTCATCCGATTCATTGAAATCATGAATCGATGCTTCCGGAATGCTGTCCAGATCATATTCAGAGGCTTGATCTAAGGTAAAGTTCAAACGGCCACCCATGACGCTGGCCAGTTCTTCCAGACCCTGTTTATTCATTGATGAGAACAGTTGAATCGAGAAATCCAGCTTCATCTTTTTCAATGCCGCTTTGACTTCCTGCAAGGCTTTGGATGCAGGACCACGATTCAGTTTATCTGACTTGGTTAACAAGACATGTACGAACAACTGGCGGGAATAGGCCCATTCCAGCATCATCACATCAAAGTGTTGCAGTGGATGGCGAATGTCCATCAGTAGCACCAGGCCTTGCAAGCTCTGGCGATGAATCAGGTAATTTTCCAGTTCTTTTTGCCAGACCAGTTTCATTTTTTCAGGTACAGCGGCATAACCATAACCGGGTAAGTCGACCAGACGCTGATCTGGATTGCCCAGGCTAAAAAAATTGATCATCTGGGTGCGGCCAGGTTTTTTGGATGCGCGTGCCAACTGTTTCTGGTTGGTCAGGGCATTAATCGCACTGGATTTCCCTGCATTCGAGCGACCAGCAAAAGCAATTTCATAGCCAGTATCTTCTACACAAAGACTAAGTTTGGGCGCACTCATTAAAAATTCGGCTTTACGTAGCCAGTTGAGTGAGCGCACAGCATATTCAGTAATGGCAGAATCAACTTTTTTCTCGTAGCTGATCTTTTGCTTAGGCGCATGAGCTGTCTTACTGTTTTTGGATTTTCCTCTGCTGTGGTGCATAACTCAACTTCAATAAATGATCTACAAAGAAGCATTATAAAGGAAGTCGCACAGGCAAGCGAACATTGCCGCAAGAATAACTCATAAGATGTGAACTGAAAGACTTTAAAGATTAATCAGGCCGATCGGGGACTTTGAACTAAAGCGTGCATCTTTGGGTAGAACAACATCTTGAAGCGTATATTGATCCAGACTGTGATAAAACTGATCGACTGCAGTATCTAAAATACCTTTCAAACCGCAAGTTGGACGTAATACGCAGGGGGGATTATTGCATTCCACCACATTGCTGTCGTGTTGCAGAATCCGCACAATCTGTCCCAGTTGAAGGTTCAGGCTGGCTGGATTTAAACGTATGCCACCCCCTTTACCACGGGTAGTAATCAGCCAGTCCTGTTTTGCCATAAAGTGCACGATTTTCATGGCATGGTTTTGCGAAACCTGTAGGCGCTCGGCTAGTTCTGCAATGGTATAGGGGAAGTCACGTGGCTGTGCGACATACATCAGGATTCGAAGCGCATAGTCAGTGAATTTATTGAGTTGCATAAGTTCAACAGCTAGAAAATGAAAGAATTGAATGCTAAAAGCTCCACGAATGGAGCTTTTAATCAGGATCTGATGTTAGCCTAAACCGTTTTTGACATTAAAGCTTGAGCGGGGCAGACACTTCGACGATATCACCCACCTGATAATGGTCAATCAGTGTTTGTGCCACTGAAAACGCGGTTGGGTTTTCTTCAGCTTTCACAGTAATCTGATATTGTCCACTTTGAGCCTGATCAAAGCTGAACTGCTGTGGCTGGCGAATGTTCTGTTCAGGCACCTGTACTCGTACTGAAATATGTTCACCTGCGTCCGCACTTGCAATCGCTGCACCATCTTTAGCTTTGAGTGTAAAGATTTTACCTGCATCCGTATCATTGACTGCTGCCACTTCAAATTCGCGCCAGCCGGCCCAGCCACCATTTTCAGAAGCTAGAGTGGCATATTTGGATTTTTCTACACCAATCAGGATGTCAGCCAGTTGCATATATGCTTCTTTCCAGGCTGCAATCAGCTCGGAGTCCATGGGTACATCTAAAACTTCGCTGATCGAATGTAACAGATTTTCACCGACAATCGCATATTGATCTGGCTGAATATCCAGACTGACATGTTTGGTGGTAATACGTTCGATGGCTTTGGCCAAAACACCCGGGTTGGTGATGTTCTCGGCATAGGCCAAGACTGCCGCAGCCAGGGCACGTGGTTGACGACCGGTACTTTGATGATCCATGTTGAAGGTGTTTTTCAACTCAGGATGGTTGTTCAGCATGCGGTTATAGAAATATGTAGTAAGTGCTACGCCGTTTTCACGTAAAACAGGAACAGTCGCTTGTACAAGTTCAATATGTTGTGGATTCATGGGAGCTGTCTGCAGTTGTTTTTAAAAGATGTATTTAAATTACATCTTTTAAAAAAGCTTTACAATAGTGTCACTCCATAAAACCCTATAAAAATTATGGAATATAAAAATATTCCATAAGAAGTGTGATAATGATCGGAAAATAGAGGGTTATGTGCGCCTGAAAAGGGGGTTAAGTAAACCTTGGATAATTTTCTGTTTCGTTCTTCTTCTGTCCAGACTATAGGCAGCACTTGTGGTCAACGTGCCGATAATATCTAAAGTTATTTCTCTACCTTGCTTGGCTGTATGTTCTTCAGCTTGTTGGGTTGTTTAGATGCCAGCATTAGCAAGCTCATTGCAGAAATCGGAAGGCGAATGGAGTGGTTTTTTTGCATCAGATCTATCCCAGATCGGCACTGGCATGGGTACACCAATTCAAAAAACTCTCTGCCAATACTTTTAAACACGGGAGCTTTACGATACCGGTGGTGCCTGCAATCAAGCCAGGTCGCTGGGCAAATGATGATTACAGAACATCGTCGGTATCCTATCTGGAATAGTTTTAGCAATAACAGCTGATCTATCCATAGATCTTTCTATTATTCATGTTTAAGTTTTTTCATTTGTTCCAAGGCGTGCTGGATATCCTGAATCAAGTCTTTCGGGTGTTCCAGACCAATACAGAATCGCACCAGTAAGCCGTCTTTTAGGTGGGAATGTTGCAGCACGCGCATGTCATTTAAGTTATATAACATGACCAGACTGACAGGACCACCCCAGCTAAAGCCAAGCTTGAACAGGCTTAAACTGTCACAGAAATTCCGGATATCCTGTATTGTGTATTTGCTGTCAAAGATTACACTGACCAGACCGGCACTATGCGCTTGCCTGCAAATTTCTTTCCAGTATGGATGGCCTGCGCTGTCAGAATCAGCAGGATGCAATACCTGTATAAGCTCAGTTTGCTGTTTAAGCCAGTCCAAAATAGTGAGACAACTTTGTGACTGATGTTCATAGCGCAGTTGCATAGACGCCAGACTGCGTTGTACCTGAGCCACATCATCCCCAGAAACACTAATGCCTTGAAGGGCATGCGCACGGAACAGTTGGTGATGCAAGACTTTATCTCGTGTGACCACTGAGCCCATCAGGATGTCGCCACCACCGCTTGGATATTTGGTCAGTGCATGTACCGTAATATCTACACTTAAATGTTCATGACCAAAATCAAAGGCATTAAAAGCCAG
The DNA here is from genome assembly GCF_048147885.1 of Acinetobacter sp. 228. Taxonomy (NCBI): domain Bacteria; kingdom Pseudomonadati; phylum Pseudomonadota; class Gammaproteobacteria; order Moraxellales; family Moraxellaceae; genus Acinetobacter; species Acinetobacter sp. 228. Next base: position 57,667 of record NZ_JAYWYV010000006.1, on the reverse strand, counting down.
ACCTGCACCCCAGGTATTATCCAGTACAGTCACCATATTATGCGCCTGCGCCTTTTTCACCAAACCGGTCAAATCTGGGAATTCCAGGGTCACTGAGCCGGCAGCCTCGAGCCAGATCAGTTTGGCGTTATCTGTAGGCTGAAAAGTTTCAATCTCTATCGGATTATAGACTTTAACCGTAATTCCATAACGCTTCTCCAGATTGCGTAAATGTTCCATGTTTGGGCCATAGATGTTGTCAGCTACCCAAACCTCATCCCCCTGGCTTAAAAAACAGGAATTCACCAGATTAATCGCAGATAAACCGCTCGGTGCGAGCAGATGATACAAGCCACCTTCGAGTTGGGCGATATTGTCGCCAAGAGTAAACGTAGTGGGTGTGCCATGCGTGCCATAACTATAATCATACTCATCGCTCCAATGGCGATTAAACAGGGCATCGGTATTGTTAAAAATTATGGTCGATGCACGATAGAGGGGAGGCTGAATGCTCGAAATTAATTGAGGGGCCTTTCGTGGTGCATGAATCAGGCGAGTTTGAGAGTCTTGTTTCACGTGAATGCGCTCAAATGTAATCAAATATTACTCTAGCTTAAGAGAATCTGTGACTCACTGCCAGTTACGTTATGAATTGTTTAAAAACAGCAGGGGTAGAAAAAACTTGGCTTCATTTTTGCAAAAGCTAAAGCCATATAGCTAAAAAAATAGGTTGAGGAGCATGAAGTCGCATTTAAAAGTGCATTATTTTCAGCATATTGCTGGTGAAGGTTTCGGTAGTTGTTATGAGTTTTTGAAGCAGCATCAGGCGCAAATTACCGCGACTGAATTTTTTGCTTTACCTATAGACCCACCTCTGGAGATCGAGGCATTGCCTGCAGTAGAAGAGGTGGATTTGCTGATCATTATGGGTGGAACCATGAGTGTGAATGATGAAGCAAATTTCCCTTGGTTAAAAATAGAAAAACGCTGGTTGCGTCGCTATCTTTCACACGGTAAACCGGCAATTGGCCTGTGCCTGGGTGGGCAGTTGATTGCAAATGCCCTGGGTGCAGGCGTTAGCCGCAATCCGGAGCAGGAATTGGGGTGGACCACGGTGCAGAGGGTAGTCAATCTGCCGGAATCGTGTTTTAGCTTGCCGGAGCAGTTCAATATTCTACAGTGGCATAATGAAACTTTTGAACTGCCCAAAGGTGCAATCCATCTGGCAGAAAATGAAGCCTGTCGTAATCAGATGTATCAACTGGGCAGAAATGTATTAGGTTTCCAGTTTCATCCAGAAATTACACCCGAAACACTCGAATTGTTTTTGGAAAATGAGGAAGAGCTGGGGCAATTTTCAGGAAGATATGTACAAAACTTGGTTGAGCTAAAAAAAACCCCAAAACAGAAATTTATTGAAGGAAATCATATATTAAACCGTGCGATAGAATATGTTCTGGCAAAAACTGCCTGATATTCAATCAATAAGCCATTATTTAAGTCATCAATTTAAAACTTGGATAAAACCATAAAAGAGATTTGCTTATGCAATAAACAATGGCTATAATAAGCGACCCTTCAATAGGAAGGGGGTTAACTGCGAATAAAGTAGTTAACTATCGTTACAGTCGTGGCATCGATCATGACCTTAGTGATAATTCACTGCTCTTGACACTTGCCCACATTAAAGTGGGGTGAGATGCGTCAAGAGTGATTCTTTATATATTTGGCTTGGAGTTTACTGGTATGTCTAACCAGAGAATTCGTATCCGTCTTAAGTCTTTTGATCATCGTCTGATCGATCAATCAGCTCAAGAAATCGTAGAAACCGCAAAACGTACTGGCGCACAAGTGTGTGGTCCAATTCCAATGCCTACACGTATTGAACGTTTTAACGTTTTAACATCACCACACGTAAACAAAGACGCGCGTGACCAGTACGAAATCCGTACTTACAAGCGTTTGATCGACATCGTTCAACCTACAGACAAAACTGTAGATGCATTGATGAAGTTAGATCTTGCAGCTGGTGTTGATGTTCAGATCGCATTGGGTTAAGGCTTTCGGGTTAATTAACACTCTAAGTTAATTAGGCCGCTTTTTTAGAGGTTTATGCACATGGCTATTGGTTTAGTCGGTCGCAAGTGCGGTATGACACGTATCTTTACAGATGCTGGTGTTTCTGTGCCTGTTACAGTGATTGAGGTTGATCCTAACCGCATCACTCAAATCAAAACGCTTGAAACTGATGGTTATCAAGCGATTCAAATCACTACTGGTGAACGTCGCGAATCTCGCGTAACTAACGCTCAGAAAGGTCACTTCGCGAAAGCGGGTGTTGCTGCTGGTCGTCTGGTTCAAGAATTCCGTGTTTCAGAAGCTGAGCTTGAAGGTCGTGAAGTTGGTGGTACGCTTACCGTTGAAATGTTCCAGGTTGGTCAAGTTGTTGACGTAACTGGTACTTCTAAAGGTAAGGGTTTCCAAGGTGGTGTTAAGCGTTGGAACTTCCGTACTCAAGACGCTACTCACGGTAACTCACTTTCTCACCGTGTTCTAGGTTCTACTGGTCAAAACCAGACTCCTGGTCGCGTGTTCAAAGGCAAAAAAATGGCTGGCCATTTAGGTGCTGAACGCGTAACTACACAGGGTCTTGAAATCGTTGCTATCGACAATGAGCGTTCAGTTCTTGTTGTTAAAGGCGCGGTTCCTGGTGCTACTGGTGGCGACGTAACTGTTCGTCCTACTATCAAGGCCTGAGGGGAAATAACGTGAATTTAAATACTGTTTCCGGCTCTGCTGTTGAATTATCAGAAGTTGCGTTCGGTCGTGAATTTAATGAAGCTCTTGTACACCAAGTTGTTACAGCTTACTTAGCTGGTGGTCGTCAAGGTTCTAAAGCTCAAAAATCACGTGCAGACGTTTCTGGCGGTGGTAAAAAACCATTCCGTCAAAAAGGTACTGGCCGCGCTCGTGCTGGTTCTATTCGTAGCCCAATCTGGGTTGGCGGTGGTAAAACTTTTGCTGCTCGTCCACAAGACTGGTCTCAAAAAGTAAACCGTAAAATGTACCGCGGTGCTATGCAATGCATCCTGGCTGAGCTTGTTCGTCAAGATCGCCTAGTTTTAGTTGAAGAGTTTGCTGTTGCAGCTCCAAAAACTAAAGAATTGCTTGCAAAACTTAACGACTTGAATGCGACTCGCGCATTGATCGTTACTGATGCTGTTGATGAGAACCTGTATCTTGCTGCACGTAACCTTCCACACGTTGATGTGGTTGATGCTGCTGCAATCGATCCGGTTAGCTTGATTGCGTTCGACAAAGTTGTTATGTCTGTAGCTGCTGCTAAGAAAATTGAGGTAGAACTCGGATGAACAACGAACGTATCTATCAAGTCCTGCAAGGACCTGTATTCTCAGAAAAAGCACAAGTTTTAGGTGAAACTGCTGGTGTTCAAGTGTTTAAAGTTGCATTAAATGCAAACAAGCTTGAAATCAAAAAAGCAGTGGAACAACTCTTTGGTGTGGAAGTTGTTAAAGTTAACACGACTATCACTAAAGGTAAGTCTAAACGCTTTGGTAAAACATTAGGACGTCGTTCTGATGTTAAAAAAGCATACGTCACCCTGAAAGCTGGCCAAGATGTAGAAATGGCTGACTTGGGCGATACCGCTGAAAGCACAGCGGAATAAGGACGAGAATTATGCCTATTCAAAAATGTAAGCCAACGTCTCCAGGACGTCGCTTTGTAGAGAAAGTGGTTCATAATCACCTTCACAAAGGCGCACCATACGCTCCGTTGGTAGAAGCTAAAAAACGTACTGGCGGCCGTAACAACAACGGTCACATCACGACTCGTCACGTTGGTGGCGGTCACAAGCAGCACTACCGTCTAGTTGACTTTAAACGTAACAAAGATGGTATTCCTGCAACTGTAGAGCGTATCGAATACGATCCTAACCGTACTGCACACATTGCACTTGTATTGTATGCTGACGGTGAGCGTCGCTATATCATCGCTCCTAAAGGCCTTCGCGCTGGCGATAAAGTACAGTCTGGTAACGATGCTCCAATTCGTCCAGGTAACTGCTTGCCGCTTCGCAACATGCCAATCGGTTCTACTCTTCACAACATCGAACTTAAAATCGGTAAAGGCGCGCAGTTAGCTCGTTCAGCTGGTACTTCAGTTCAGCTGTTGGGTCGTGACGGTTCTTACGCTATCGTTCGTCTACGTTCAGGCGAGATGCGTAAAATTCACGTTGAATGCCGTGCTGTGTTAGGTGAAGTATCTAACTCAGAAAGCAACCTTCGTTCACTAGGTAAAGCTGGTGCATCACGCTGGCGTGGTGTTCGTCCTACCGTTCGTGGTATGGCGATGAACCCAGTTGACCATCCACATGGTGGTGGTGAAGGGCGTAATAAAGGTATTCAACCTGTAAGCCCATGGGGTCAAAAAGCTAAAGGGTACAAAACACGTACCAATAAGCGTACGACTAAGATGATTATTCGCGACCGTCGCGTTAAGTAACAAGTAAAGGAATCTGACAATGCCTCGTTCTCTGAAAAAAGGCCCATTCGTCGATGCGCACTTGTTCGCTAAGGTTGAAGCGGCTATCGCGGCTAATAACCGTAAGCCGATCAAAACTTGGTCGCGTCGTTCGATGATCCTACCGGATTTTGTTGGTTTAACAATTTCTGTACACAATGGCCGTAACCACGTTCCTGTGATCATTTCTGAACACATGGTTGGTCACAAGCTTGGTGAATTTGCACCAACTCGTACCTATCGCGGTCACGGTGTTGACAAGAAATCTAAACGTTAATGGGTGCTATGATGGAAGTAACTGCTAAATTACGCGGTGCCGCTATCTCGGCACAAAAAGCTCGTTTGGTTGCAGATCTTATCCGCGGCAAATCTGTTGCGCACGCTCTTAACATTCTTAACTTCAGCAACAAAAAAGCTGCAGTTCTAGTTAAGAAAGCGTTGGAATCTGCAATTGCAAACGCTGAACACAATAACAGTTTAGATGTAGACGATCTTAAAGTTTCTACGATCTACGTTGATGAAGGCATGAGCCTGAAACGTATTATGCCACGTGCTAAAGGCCGTGCAGATCGTATTACTAAGCGTACTTGTCACATCACCGTTAAGGTAGGGGTTTGATATGGGTCAGAAGGTTCATCCAATCGGTATCCGCCTAGGTGTTGTGAAACGTCATAACGCTAACTGGTATGCGAATCCGAAACAATACGCTGAATACTTGCTTAAAGATCTTCAAGTTCGTGAGTTTTTAACTAAAAAACTTAAAAACGCGATGATCAGCAATATTCTTATCGAACGCCCGACAGGCGCTGCTAAAGTAACTATTAGCACTGCGCGTCCTGGTATCGTGATCGGTAAAAAAGGCGAAGATATTGAGAAACTACAACGCGAATTGACAGCTATCATGGGTGTCCCTGCGCAAGTAAGTATCAATGAAATTGATCGTCCAGACTTAGACGCGCGTCTAGTTGCTGAAGCTATCGCTTCTCAATTAGAAAAACGTGTAATGTTCCGTCGTGCTATGAAGCGTGCGGTACAAAACACCATGCGTGCTGGTGCTAAAGGTATCAAAGTAGAAGTTTCAGGCCGTTTAGGTGGTGCTGAGATTGCTCGTACTGAGTGGTATCGTGAAGGTCGTGTACCTCTACATACGCTTCGTGCAGATATCGACTATGCGACTATGCGTGCTGAGACTACTTACGGTACGATCGGTGTTAAAGTTTGGATCTTCCGTGGTGAGATCTTGGGCGGCATGAAACAAGTCATGAACCCAGCTCCAGCAGAAGAACGTCCAGCTAAACGCGGTCGTGGTCGTGGTGAAGGTCAAGAGCGTCGTGGTCGTCGCAATGATCGTTCTGCTGAAAAAGGAGAATAATCCATGTTGCAACCTAAGCGTACTAAATTCCGTAAAGTGCAGAAAGGCCGTAACACTGGTCTAGCACACCGCGGTAGCACAGTATCTTTCGGTACTATTGCACTTAAATCAGTTGAACGTGGTCAAATGACTGCGCGTCAAATTGAAGCAGCGCGTCGTACAATTAGCCGTCGTATTAAGCGTGGTGGTAAGATCTTTATCCGTGTATTCCCGGACAAACCGATTACTTCTAAGCCTCTTGAAGTGCGTATGGGTAAAGGTAAAGGTTCTGTGGAATATTGGGTTTGCCAAATCAAACCAGGTAAAGTCTTGTACGAAATTGATGGTGTTAACGAAGAACTGGCTCGCGAAGCGTTTACGCTTGCAGCAGCTAAGCTTCCGTTTAAAACCGCTATCGTGACTCGGACGGTAATGTAATGAAAACTAAAGATCTACGTGAAAAGTCGGTAGAAGAGTTGACAGCTTTGCTTGATGAGCAACAGCTTAACCAATTCCGTCTTCGTATGGCGAAAGCAACTGGTCAATTGGGTAAATCGCATGAAGTTGCACTTACTCGTCAGACTATTGCTCGTATTAAGACCCTCCTTACCGAAAAACAGGGGAACGGACAATGAGTGATAAAACAGTCCGCACGTTAACTGGCAAAGTTGTAAGCGACAAGATGGATAAATCTATCGTTGTGCTTATTGAACGCCAAGTTCAACACCCGTTGTATGGCAAATTAATCCGCCGTTCAACAAAATTACATGCTCATGATGAGAACAATACAGCGAAAGCTGGTGATGTTGTAACCATTAAAGAAAGCCGCCCAATTTCTAAAACTAAGTCTTGGACTCTAGTTGAAGTTGTTGAAGCAGCTGCTGAGTAATTAACGTTCTTGTTGCATCATCGGTCAATTTCGAGTACTCTTTGAGCCTTTCGAAATTTCGACCGGTGTTGCTCGGTTTTGGAGTAGGGCAATGATTCAGACCGAAACTATGCTCGACGTAGCAGACAACAGTGGTGCACGCCGCGTACAATGTATTAAAGTACTTGGTGGCTCGCATCGTCGTTATGCTTCTGTTGGCGACATTATTAAAGTTACTGTAAAAGAAGCAATTCCACGCGCACGTGTTAAAAAAGGTGACGTGATGAATGCGGTTGTGGTTCGTACAAAATTCGGTATCCGTCGTGCAGACGGTTCAGTGATTCGTTTCGACGATAACGCTGCTGTTATTTTGAACAACAACAAAGCGCCGATTGCAACTCGTATTTTCGGACCAGTGACTCGTGAACTTCGTACTGAACAGTTCATGAAAATTATTTCATTGGCTCCTGAAGTTCTATAAGAGGCGATCATGGCTAAGATTAAAAAAGGCGATCAAGTAATTGTGATCGCAGGTAAAGAAAAAGGCAAACAGGGTACTGTTCTGTCTGTTTCTAATGACCGTGTTAAGGTTGAAGGCCTTAACTTGGTGAAGAAGCATCAGAAGCCGAACCGTGCTACAGGCGCTGAAGGTAGCGTTGTAACTCAGGAAGCTTCGCTTCATATTTCAAACGTGGCAGTTTTTAATGCTACAACCCAAAAGGCTGACCGTGTTGGTTACCAAGTGATTGATGGCGTGAAAACTCGCGTATTCAAATCAAATGGTGAATCAGTGGCGGTAGCGAAGTAATAGGTTGATATAGGCCATGGCCAGACTTAAAACACGTTACAATGACGAACTTAAAGCTCAGTTACAAGAAGTATTGGGCGTTAAGAATGTGATGGAGATTCCTCGCATCACTAAAATCACGATCAACATGGGTGTTGGCGCAGCTGCTGCTGACAAAAAACTCCTTGATGGTGCTCTTTCAGATATGCAAGCTATCGCTGGTCAAAAACCAGTACTTACGTTAGCTCGTAAATCAATCGCTGGTTTTAAAATCCGTGATGGTTGGCCGATCGGTTGTAAAGTTACTTTACGCGGCGAACGTATGTACGAATTCTTAGACCGTTTGATCTCGATTGCGATCCCTCGTATTCGTGACTTCCGTGGTTTCTCTGCGAAATCATTCGATGGTCGTGGAAACTACTCAATGGGTCTTAAGGAACAAATCATGTTCCCTGAAATCGATTTTGACAAGATTGATCGTATTCGTGGTATGGATATTACCATTACTACGACTGCTCGCACCGATGACGAAGGCCGTGCGCTTATGCGTGCATTCGGCTTCCCGTTCAAATAAGAGGTCGATATGGCTAAGAAAGGTATGATTAATCGCGAATTGAAACGCGAAGCTACTGTTGCTAAATACGCTGCAAAACGTGCTGAATTAAAAGCTGTTATTGCAAACGTAAATGCATCAGACGAAGAACGTTTCGAAGCGATGATGAAATTACAAGCATTACCACGTAATGCATCTCCAGTACGTCTACGTAACCGTTGTGGTTTAACTGGTCGTCCTCATGGTTACTTCCGTAAGTTCGGTTTAAGCCGTAACAAATTACGTGAAACTGTAATGCAAGGTGATGTACCTGGCGTTGTTAAGGCAAGCTGGTAAGGAGCACTATAGATGAGTATGCAAGATACCGTTGCCGACATGCTAACACGTGTTCGTAACGCACAAATGGCAAAGAAACAATCTGTTTCTATGCCTAACTCTAAGTTGAAAGTAGCAATTGCTAACTTACTTCAACAAGAAGGTTATATTTCAAACGTAGAAGTTGCGGATGCTGAAGGCAAACCAACTCTTACTTTGACTTTAAAGTATTTCGAAGGCAAACCAGTTATTGAAACTGTGAAACGCGTAAGCCGTCCAGGTCTACGTCAGTATCGCGGTAAAGATGCACTTCCAAGCGTTAAGCAAGGTTTAGGTATTGCAATTGTTTCTACAAGCAAAGGCATCATGACTGATCGCGCTGCACGTGCTGCAGGCGTTGGTGGTGAAGTTATTGCTTTTGTTTCTTAATAGGTGATTCCTCATGTCTCGTGTGGCTAAAGCCCCAGTAACTGTACCTAACGGTGTAACAGTTACTCAGAACGGCCGGCAGGTCGAAGTGAAAGGCACTAAAGGTACATTGTCTTTCAACCTGCATGCGCTGGTCGAGCTTAAACAGGAAGACGGTACATTAGCTATTGCTCCAGTAGAAGAGTCGAAAGACGCTTGGATGCAAGCTGGTACTGCTCGCGCTGTGCTTAACAACCTTGTAAAAGGTGTGAGCGAAGGTTTCGAACGTAAGTTACAGCTTATCGGTGTTGGTTATAAAGCTGCGGTTAAAGGTGACGTTGTTCATCTTAACCTTGGTTTCTCTCACCCGATCGATTATGCACTTCCTGCAGGTGTAACTGCTGAAACTCCAACTGCAACTGAAATCATTCTTAAATCTGCTGATAAAGCAGCTTTAGGACAGGTTGCTGCAGATATCCGTGGTTACCGTCCACCAGAGCCGTATAAAGGCAAAGGTGTTCGTTATTCTGACGAAGTTGTACTTCGTAAAGAAGCTAAGAAGAAATAAGGCGCGAGGTTCTTATGAACGAAAAGAAACAATCCCGTTTGCGTCGTGCGAAAAGCACACGCTTGCACATCCGTGCATTGGGTGCGACTCGTTTGTGTGTAAACCGCACTCCGCGTCACATCTATGCTCAAGTTATCTCTGCAGATGGTGGCAAAGTATTAGCGCAAGCTTCTACTTTAGACGCTACTCTACGTGCGGGTACAACTGGTAACGTTGAAGCAGCTCAAAAAGTAGGTGCTTTAATCGCAGAACGCGCTAAAGCAGCTGGTGTTACTAAAGTTGCATTTGACCGTTCTGGTTTTAAATATCATGGTCGTATCAAAGCCTTGGCTGATGCTGCTCGTGAAAACGGCTTGGAGTTCTAATCATGGCTAAAGTTGAACAAAACGAAGGTCTTGTTGAAAAGCTGGTTGCCGTTGATCGTGTAGCCAAAGTTGTTAAGGGTGGTCGTATCTTCTCTTTCACAGCATTAACTGTTGTGGGTGATGGTAATGGTCGCGTAGGTTTTGGTCGTGGTAAAGCACGTGAAGTTCCAGCTGCTATCTCTAAAGCACTTGAAGCTGCTCGTCGCAATATGATTACTGTTGACCTTGTTGATGGTACGTTACAGCACCCAATTCATGCACGTCACGGCGCTAGCCGCGTATTCATGCAACCTGCCTCTGAAGGTACAGGTGTAATTGCTGGTGGCGCTATGCGTGCAGTTCTAGAAGCTGTAGGCGTACGTAACGTGTTGACTAAATGCCGTGGTTCTACTAACGCTGCTAACGTAGTAAACGCAACTTTCAATGGTTTGCGTGATATGACTACTCCTGAAAAGGTTGCTGCGAAACGTGGTCTTTCAGTAGAACAAATTCAAGGGTAATCAATCATGAAAACGATTAAAGTTACCCAGACTAAATCTGCATCGCACCGCTTGAAAAATCACAAGCTTAGCCTGCAAGGTTTAGGTCTGCGTCGTATTGGTCATACTGTAGAAGTGTTAGACACACCTTCTAACCGTGGTATGATCAACCAAGTCTACTATATGGTTAGTGTAGAGGAATAAGCCATGACTCTGCGTTTAAATACAATTGCACCTGCAGAAGGTGCTAAACGTGATAACCTTCGTCTAGGCCGTGGTATCGGTTCTGGCGTTGGTAAGACCGGTGGCCGTGGTGTCAAGGGTCAAAACTCACGTAAGAGCGGTGGTACTCGTCCAGGTTTCGAAGGCGGTCAAACAGCACTTTATCGTCGTTTGCCTAAATTCGGCTTCACTAGCCAATTGGCTTTGAAAACTGCTGAAGTACGTTTATCTGAGCTTGCTAAAGTTGAAGGCGACATCGTGTCTCTAGAAACTTTAAAAGCTGCGAACGTTGTACGTAAAGACATGACTCGTGCTCGTATCGTACTTTCTGGTGAAATTACTCGTGCATTCACTATTCAAGGTGTTGCATTGACTAAAGGCGCTAAAGCTGCTGTTGAAGCTGCTGGCGGCAAAGTCGAGGAGTAATCCCCAGTGTCTATGACTCCTAGTTCTTCAGGTCATGTCAACATGATGAAAGGCCAACCATTTCATGTGAAATACCGTGAAATTATTCGTCGAATGATGTTTCTCATTGGTGCGTTGTTGGTGTTTCGACTAGGAGCGCATATTCCAGTACCAGGCATCAATAATGCTGCGTTGGAAAACTTGTTTAATGCAAACTCAGGTACGATCCTGGGTTTGTTTAACATGTTTTCTGGAGGGGCATTAGAACGAATGTCGATTCTTGCTCTGGGGATCATGCCTTACATTTCTGCATCGATTATTGTGCAGCTGATGTCAACGGTGGTTCCTTCGCTGGAAGCTTTAAAGAAAGAAGGCGAGCAAGGCAAACGTAAAATTAATCAATACACACGACAAGGCACCTTATTCTTGGCGCTGGTACAGGCGATAGGTATGTGTGCGGGCCTCATCAGTCAGGGAATTACCCTGAATACTGGTTTGGCTTTTTATGTTCCTGCAGTAACCTCACTGGTTGCCGGGACCATGTTCTTGATGTGGTTGGGTGAGCAGATTACCGAACGTGGGGTGGGAAATGGTATTTCCATGATCATCTTTGCGGGTATTGTTGCCGGATTGCCTAATCTGATTATGCAATCATTGTCATCTGTAGATAATGGCCAGACCAGCCTAATCGGCTTGGTAATTTTTGGTTTACTGTCTTTAGGTGTCTTGGCAGCGATCGTGTTTATCGAGAAAGCGCAGCGTCGCATTCCGGTGAACTATGCTCAAAAACAACAGGGTCGTCGTGTATTTACTGCACAGCAGACACATTTGCCATTAAAAATTAATATGGCGGGTGTGATTCCGGCAATTTTTGCCAGTTCATTGCTTTTGTTCCCTGCGAGCTTAGGTCAATGGGTGGGCAGTGCAGATCCAAATGCTGGATTTATTAAACGTAGCCTGCAAGATTTGGCATTGGTGTTGTCGCCTGGTCAGCCGTTGTATTTGGTGCTCTTTGGTGCGTTAATTATCTTTTTCTGTTACTTCTATACAGCACTGGTATTTAGTCCTAAAGAAGTGTCAGAGAACTTGAAACGCAGCGGAGCTTACGTGCCTGGTATACGTCCAGGTGAGCAAACTGCTCGTTACTTAGATCATATTCTCAATCGTTTGACGTTTATTGGCGCGATTTATATCACTGTCATTTGTTTGATGCCGATGATATTGCAAAGTTCATTTGGTATTCCATTCTATTTGGGTGGTACTTCTTTGCTGATTGTTGTGGTAGTGGTGATGGACTTTATGGCTCAGCTGCAATCACATCTCACTTCGCACCAATACGATAATCAAACGTTAATGAGAAAAACGACTGCTCATCCTAAGGGATAAGCGCACTTGAGGTTTCATCATGAAAGTACAAGCTTCTGTTAAAAAAATTTGTGGTAGCTGTAAAGTTATCCGTCGTAATGGGGTTATCCGCGTAATTTGTAGCGCAGAACCTCGTCATAAGCAGCGTCAAGGTTAATCTGATTAAGACCTGTTGATTTCTGTAGGCGAATTAGGTTATTATCCGCCCCTCAAGATTTTTGTGGGGCGGTTGATTATCTACTGCCTTTTTGGAGAAAATTGAATGGCTCGTATTGCCGGTGTAAACATTCCGGATAACAAGCATGCTGTTATCTCTCTAACGTATATCTTTGGTATTGGCCGCCATACTTCAAAAGCTATCTTAGCTGCTGCTGGTATTGCTCCAACTACTAAGATCCGTGAATTAGATGACGCTCAGCTTGATGCGATTCGTGCAGAAGTTGCTAAGGTTCCGACCGAAGGTGATTTACGTCGCGAAATTTCCATGAACATTAAACGTTTAATGGATTTAGGCTGCTACCGCGGTCTTCGTCATCGTCGCAGCTTGCCTGTCCGCGGTCAACGCACCAAAACTAACGCACGTACCCGTAAAGGTCCGCGCAAACCTATTAAGAAATAAGATTTCTGGAAGCTAAAAGATGGCTAAAGATACTCGCGCACGCAAGAAGGTCACTCGTACCGTCTCTGAAGGTGTCGCACACATTCACGCTTCTTTTAATAACACCATTGTGACTATTACCGATCGTCAAGGTAATGCACTGGCTTGGGCCACTTCAGGTGGACAAGGCTTCCGTGGATCACGTAAATCAACTCCGTTTGCTGCTCAGGTAGCTGCTGAAGTTGCTGGTAAAGCTGCTTTAGATTACGGTTTGAAAAACTTGGACGTCCTTGTAAAAGGTCCTGGTCCTGGTCGTGAATCTGCGGTTCGTGCTTTAGGTGCAGTGGGTTATAAAATTAATAGCATTACCGATGTGACTCCAATTCCTCACAACGGTTGCCGTCCACCTAAAAAACGTCGCGTGTAAGGAGAAACATTCATGGCTCGTTATATTGGTCCAAAATGCAAACTCTCTCGTCGCGAAGGGACAGACCTGCAACTTAAATCAGGCGTTAAACCGTTTGATGTTAAGACTAAAAAACATGCGAAAGCTCCTGGCCAGCACGGCGGGGCTCGTGGTGGTAAACAATCTGAGTACTCACTACAATTACGCGAAAAACAAAAAGTACGTCGCATGTACGGTGTTTTAGAGCGTCAATTTAGTAACTACTATAAAGAAGCTGCTCGTGTTAAAGGCGCAACTGGTGAAAACCTGTTGAAGCTACTTGAAAGCCGTCTTGATAACGTCGTTTATCGTATGGGTTTCGGTTCTACTCGTGCAGAAGCTCGTCAGTTAGTATCTCACCGTAGCATCACTTTGAATGGCCGTCGTGTTAACATTGCGTCTATCCAAGTTAAAGCGGGTGATGTGATCGCAGTTCACGAAGGCGCTAAACAACAATTACGTATTAAAAACGCAATTGAATTGGCGACTCAACGTGGCTTGCCTTCTTGGATGGAAATTGACCATTCTAAATTAGAAGGTACGTTCAAATCTGCACCGGATCGTTCTGATTTACCTGCTGAAATCAACGAAAGCTTGATTGTAGAATTGTATTCTAAATAATCCTTGAGGAAGCAATATGACGCGTACTGCAAATGAGTTTCTAACTCCGCAAGCGATCAAGGTCGAAGCGGCAAGCGGGACCTCGGCAAAAGTTATTCTAGAACCATTAGAGCGTGGCTTTGGTCATACTCTTGGTAATGCTTTACGTCGCATTCTTCTTTCTTCTCTACCTGGCGCAGCTGTGGTAGAAGTTGAGATTGAAGGGGTCGAGCACGAGTACAGTACTTTGGAAGGCTTGCAGCAGGACATCGTCGAGCTCTTGCTGAACCTAAAAGGATTGTCGATTAAGCTGTTCGATCAAAATGAAGCTTATTTAACATTAGAGAAACAAGGTGCAGGCGACGTAACTGCGGCTGACCTTCGTTTACCTCATAATGTTGAAGTGGTTAACCCTGAACATTTGATCGGTACTTTAAGTGCCTCAGGCTCATTAAAAATGCGCCTGAAAGTGGCTCAAGGCCGTGGCTACGAAACTTCTGATTCACGCTTCCCAGAAGGCGAAACTCGCCCAGTGGGTCGCTTGCAGTTAGATGCTTCTTACAGCCCAATCAAACGTGTTTCATATACCGTGGAAAACGCGCGTGTGGAACAACGTACTGACCTTGATAAACTGATCATTGATCTTGAAACCAATGGTACTGTTGATCCTGAAGAAGCAATCCGCAAAGCGGCAACAATCTTGCAACAACAAATTGCAATCTTTGTTGACCTTCAGAAAGATCAAGCACCTGTGGCTCAAGAACCTCGTGAAGAAGTTGACCCAATCTTGCTTCGCCCAGTAGATGATCTAGAGCTAACTGTTCGTTCTGCTAACTGTTTGAAAGCAGAAAACATTTACTACATTGGTGATCTTGTACAGCGTACCGAAGTTGAGTTGCTTAAAACTCCTAACTTGGGTAAAAAATCGCTTACTGAGATCAAAGATGTTCTGGCTTCTAAAGGCTTACAACTCGGCATGCGTTTAGAGAACTGGCCACCGGCTAGTCTCCGTATGGACGATCGTTTCGCCTATCGTAGCCGTTAATTAAGTAGGACTATCACCATGCGTCATCGTAATAGTGGTGTGAAATTAGGCCGTACAAGCAGTCATCGTAAAGCGATGTTCCAAAATATGGCTAACTCTTTGTTCGAGCACGAGTTGATCAAAACAACTGTGCCTAAAGCAAAAGAGTTACGTCGTGTAGCTGAGCCTTTAATCACTTTAGCTAAAAACGATACAGTAGCAAACCGTCGTTTGGCGTTTGCTCGTACTCGTTCAGCAGCAACTGTTGGTAAATTATTTACCGTTCTTGGCCCTCGTTACAAAGAGCGTAACGGCGGTTATCTACGTGTTCTTAAAGCGGGCTTCCGTGCAGGTGATGCTGCACCGATGGCTTACGTTGAGCTAGTAGATCGCGAAGTTAACTAATTTCGTGAAGAATAACGTAAGTTGTTCAAAAAGGTCGGTTGAATAAACCGGCCTTTTTTAATGCCTGAAAACTTTATTTGAATAAATCTGAATTTGGTTTACCTATACATCCTGCATAATTGATTTGGCCTCAAAAGATAAAAAAATAGTGGCTTTTTTAATCAACTTGACATTGTGTATTGTCAGTTTTGTGATTTAATTAAAACTGATAGCATCGCTTAGGTAAAAGAACAATATGGAAAAGCAGGTAGATATTTTAATTGTGGGTGCGGGGATCTCGGGGATTGGTCTGGCAGCGCATCTTTCTAAACATTGTCCACAACGCTCTTTTGATATTATTGAACGTCGTGAAAGTATTGGCGGAACCTGGGATCTGTTTAAATATCCGGGTATCCGTTCTGATTCTGATATGTCAACTTTTGGTTTTAATTTCAAGCCTTGGCAGAAGGAAAGTGTGCTTGCCGATGGAGCATCCATAAAAGGCTATCTCTCTGAAGTGGTAGAGGAATTCAAGCTTCAGCCGAAAATCCATTTTCAGCATCGTGTCTTAAGTGCCAATTATGATTCTGCCACCTGCAAATGGTCAGTAGAGATTGTGGACGCACAGGGCAAGAAGCAGACGTGGAGTGCTAATTTTGTACTGGGTTGTACTGGTTATTATAATTATGACCAAGGTTTCCAGCCGGAGTTTCTAAATCAGCAGGCATTCAAGGGGGAATTCATTCATCCGCAGCACTGGCCGGAAAATTTAAACTATAAGGGCAAAAAAGTGGTTATCATTGGCAGTGGTGCCACTGCGATTACTTTGGTGCCTGCCATGGCTAAAGGTGGAGCAGGCCATGTGACCATGTTGCAGCGTTCACCGACTTATATTGCCTCTGTGCCTTCTGTCGATTTTATATATTCAAAAATGCGTAAATATCTGCCTGAAGATCTGGCTTATAAGCTGACGCGGGCGCGTAACATTGGTATGCAGCGTGGAATTTATGCGCTGGCACAAAAGCAACCCAAATTGTTAAAAACGCTGTTGCTTAAATCAGTAAAATTTCAACTGAAAGGTAAAGTGGACATGAAACACTTTACCCCGAATTATGAGCCTTGGGATCAGCGTCTGTGTGTGGTGCCAGATGGTGATCTGTTTAAAATCTTACGTGAAGGGCAGGCATCAGTTACAACCGATCAGATAGAAACTTTTACCGAAACCGGGATTCAGCTGAAATCGGGTCAACATCTGGATGCTGATATTATTGTCTCTGCCACTGGCCTGAACATACAAATTCTTGGTGGGATTCAGGCGACGATGGATGGTCAGCCTGTCGATACCTCGCAGCATATGCTGTATAGAGGCGTTATGGTGAGTGACCTTCCGAATATGGCGCTGATTATTGGCTATATTAATGCTTCCTGGACGCTTAAAGTGGACATTGCAGCAGAATATATTTGCCGTTTGCTTAACCATATGGACCAACAACATTTTGATGAAGTCATTGCAACAGGCGATGCCACAGAACTGATGGATGATACAGTGATGGGCAGTCTGACATCGGGATATATTGCCCGTGCAGCAAATGTGATGCCAAAGCAGGGTAAACATGCTCCGTGGAAAGTCAGCAATAATTATCTTGCAGACCGTAAGGAATTGAAACAGGCTTCGTTTGAAGATGGCGTGCTGAAATTCAGGAAAAAGAGCAATGCACTTAATCATAAGCCGCGTCTAGTTTCTTGAATTTGAATTTTTAGCGTACAGAAAAAGGAGTCCTGAGAGACTCCTTTTTTATGCGTCGGTTTTACAGTGAGCGCGCGATGAGTTCTTTCATAATTTCATTGGTACCCGCATAAATCCGGTTGGCACGGTTATCGATATAAGCCCGGGCAATTGGATATTCCAGCATATAACCATAGCCGCCATGCAATTGCAGACATTCATCTACGACTTTACTGAACATTTCTGAAATTTTATATTTTGCTGCAGCCGCTGCATCCACGCCTAACTCTTGTTGTAACTGTTGTTGCATACAGCGATCCAGATAAGCGCGGCAGACATCGATCTCGGTACGCAGTTCTGCCAGTTTAAAGCGGGTATTTTGAAAATGGCTGATGCTCTTGCCGAATGCCTGACGTTCCTTGGTATATTTTACTGTGTGGGCAAAAGCGGCTTCAGCACCTGCCTGACAGATAATCGCTACAATCAGGCGTTCCCAGGCCAGCTCTTTCATCAGCATCATAAAGCCCATGCCTTCCAGACCGAGCAGGTTTTCTTTGGGTACCCGAACATTGTCAAAAAACAGTTCGCAGGTATCCTGGCCTTTCATGCCGATTTTATTTAAGGGCTTGCCTTTACTAAAACCAGCTCGATCGGCTTCGACCATAATCAAGGAGAGATTGGCCGAGCCTTTGTCACTATTACCTGTTTTACAGACCACAATGACCATATCGCAAAGATAGCCATTGGTAATAAAGATCTTGGAACCATTAATGATATAGTAGTCGTCATCGAGTACTGCCGAGGTTCGCACTGCTTGCAGGTCAGAGCCAGTGCCTGGTTCGGTCATGGCAATTGCGGTGACGACTTCCCCGGAAGCCATTTGGGGTAGCCATTGCTGTTTTTGAGCTTCATTGCCAAAGTTCAGCAGATAATTGGCGACGATATCCGAATGCAGGGAAAACCCGGTAGCTGAGTCTCCGGCATAGGCCTGTTCTTCAATTAAGATCATGCTATACAGCCGATCTACGCCAGAGCCGCCATATTGTTCAGGCATGGTCGCACAGAGTAAACCAAGCTCACCAGCTTTATTCCATAGCTCTCGATCTACATGTTGCTGGTCTTCAAAACGTTCGGTATGTGGAATAACTTCCTTTTCATAAAACTTGCGTACCGTTTCGCGAAAAGCTTCATGCTCGGCAGTAAAAAGTTGGCGGGGCAGCATGGGAGTAAGCGGGCGAATGGCTGCAGATTGCATCTTGTTATTCCTTATTTTGATCGGTTTACTTTAACTTAGGTCAAGCCGGGAACAGCGGCAATGAGCGGAATGTTCAAATCAGCTAAATCTGCTGATGCTTTTGGTCATTTCTATGAAATCCCTCGAAATTCAGTTGATGCTTCAGGTAAACTATTCGGGTTTATAACGAATTGGGGAAATTCGATGACTGATGACATTAGCTTGGAAGAGCGCAAAGTGATTTACCGTGCGCGTCGTGGTTTAAAAGAACTGGATGTCTATTTTGATCCCTACGTCAAAAATTACTATCTGAATGCTGAACCTTTTGAAAAGCAGATGTTTGCAGAGCTGGTGGAGCAGGAAGACCCAGATTTGCTGGACTGGTTTATGGAAGTATCCGAGCCGCCGCGTCCTGAACTGAAAGATTTTATCAAGAAGCTTAAATTTTACGTTCATGGATAATCGCTGCTTCAAGCTGAAACGCAGTCTGTGTGCATTGGCGTTTCAGCTTTTTATTTTTGCACTGTTAATGTATTTGCTCTATCAGTTACTACCATTTGCACTCTGGTTGCTGTCTGCACTCACAGGACTGCTGGTGTACCATCTGTTTTACCGGAAGACGCCACAAATTGAGCAGTTTGAATATCTGGATGGCCGTGAATGGTCATTGACTGCTAAAGCAATGCCAACCCATCGGGTATCTATTAGTCATGTCATTGATCACCAGGCATATATTGTGGTGTATTTCCAGCATGCCAAGGCTCGGCCTTTACTGATCTGGTGTGATCAATTGCCACTCAAGCAATGGAAAGCTTTAAAAGTATTGACTAAATTAATTTAATTGTAAGACAAATGTTTTTTAATTATTTTATTAAAATTTAAAATAAACAAATACTTAGATTGTTATGGTCTTTTTGTTGTCAGACAAAAATCAAGGTTAATTCATGACTTAGATGAATTGTCTGACAATTTATCCCCTGTGTTTTATTTTTAGCCTGTACATTGAGCCTACCAACAGCAAATACGGGAGACCCTGATGGAATTTCCAGTGTGGATGTTTCTGATTGTAGCGATTGTTTTGGCCCTGGTAATTGGACGAATCGGGACAGTGCTGAAGGATAAATTTTCATCTTAATCAAGCAGGGTTTAAACCACTTCTCTGTTTGTACAGTTAATAAGTAGCATGTGCTGAACCGTCGCAATGCTACTTTTTTTTGCCCAAAATTTGGGATTCTCCTAAATACAGTCAATTGCAGTGTGGTCATTTAATGGCAAAGTGTCTGGTCTAAATTAGAGTAAATACTCTTTTATTCACAAAATGCTTCTGATATCTTTAGCAGAAAGATGGACATAATCACAATTATAGAGGACAGGAAAATGTCAGGCGTCCGTAAAATATGCCAAGGTATGGCGACTATTGCAATAACAACAACAGTTTTGACGGGATGTTCTCAGGTTATTAAAACTGGTGCCAATGTGGCACTGGGTTTCACCGAAAATCATATCGTCCCACCGATTTTAGCGATGGATGATGCTGAAATGGTGTGCAATTCAGGAAATTCTTTAACGCCGGCCATTATGGCAACCAAAGAAATGGGAGCAGATCCAACCCGGGTGGCTGTACTGATGTATTCAGCTGCCGGTATTTGTGCTGAACAAAAAGCACTTGAAGCCGAGTTGCGCTATTTACGTGCTTCAAAAACCAATCAGGTAGCAGAAGCCCAGGATGCCCGGATCGAGCAGAAGCGCTGGGCGGCACTGGCAGCACAGCGTCAGTATACCGGTTATCAGCTGTTTCAAAGCCGTTATGAAAAGAAATATCAAAAAGCCTTGGGCGAAGAATGCCCGCGCATGAACAGTGACATCGAGCAAACTGTTTATCTGCTGGGCATGCTCAGTGGCTTGCAGGCCATGACCAATGATATTAACTCGGGTGGTGCAGTGCATGTACCGAAAGATATTGCTGCCGTGGTCGAGCGAGGCATGGTTTGTTTGGATAACGCGAAATTCTGGGGTGCACCGAATGCCACTCGCGCTGTGATCTGGACCTTGTTGCCAGGCGCCGGGGACGGTAAACCTGACCCTTACCAAACCTTAAAACAATCTACACAAATTGGTGAGCAAAAAGGTGTACGTTTATCTCATGCCTTGTATGCCGTAGCCGCACAGGCCAGTGGTGATGATGCCAAAGTCCGCGATGCCCTTAAAACTTTTGCTCAGGCCCGTACTGAAGACAAGCCGGTCAATCCACAATTCAAGCTGATTGACAGTATGGCTGCAATTATGGTCAGCGGTATATCTGATCGCTATTGGACAGAACATACCGGTGTACGCAGTGGCGATGATGGCATGCAACGTTTCTGGGATGAGTCAGACAGCTCTTCCGAACTCGATGAGCTGTTCAGCGCGGATTTGTAAGCAGCACCATATAAGCTTCAGGAGTGAAGTCAAAACTAGAGAAGCAAGGAGGGCAATAGGCCGATGCTAGAGCAACATTTTCGACAAAAAATTATTTTTCTAGCGGCTTTTGTCTCTCTTTGTGCTTGTCTGCAAATTTTCAAGGACGATTTCATTTATTGGCGAGAGAGTCTGCTTGGTGAATTCTGGCGACTCTGGACGGCACACTGGGTTCATGTAGGTTGGACCCATTATTTCCTTAATATTCTTGCCTTTATCTGTCTTCCTTTTATTTTTCCACGCGTTAATATCTGGCATTTTTCCGCCATTTTACTGATCTTGTCACCTTTGATCAGTCTGAGTTTTTATTTTTTCTTGCCGAATATTGAAGCATATGCAGGGTTGTCAGGAGTATTACACGGGGCTTATGTAGCAGTAGCCTGTGTGCATTTGCAGTATAAGCGGGAACGTGGATTTGCGGCGCTGGTGCTGTTTCTCATCTTGGCCAAACTGGTCTGGGAAAATACCATTGGTAATTCCGGAACAGCCCAACTCATTGGTAGTCCAGTGCTGGTAGAAGCACATTTACTGGGGGTGATCTGGGGGGTGATTCTGGCAGTCATTTATATTGTGACCAATTATTTTAGGGATAGCTAAAGTGTAGGAATAGACAGCTACTTGGCAGAAAAAACTAAAAGAAAATATAAATTGTCATTTTTATTATGCCGGTTTTCATGCAGATTCAAAACATAGAATAAATATCCTGACTTTTGAAAAGGAATTTTCGGGAGCAGAAGGCAAGATCAGCGATCTGGATCAAGCGACAGGCCGCTAAAACAATAATAGGAAAACATATGCAAAATGATGATCAAAACAGATCAGGATTAGGTCTGTTGCGTTATATATGGACAGAGTGGATCTCGACCTTTGTCGTGCTGGTTTTACTTTTGCTCACTTTGATTATCGGCACCGGGGAAATGATTCACGGCCAGTTGCTGCGTATGGGAGAACGTCTCTACGGTGATCCGGCAACCGGAATGCAATATTCATTTTTACGTGCTGAACCGACACGCCCCCAATGTGAACGCAATATCAATGTCGATCAGCGCGTTCAGCAGCAGATGAAAGCCGATGCGGCCGATGAATATGCCGATTTCTTTGGTGTGCGCTCGGAAGTGGATGTCCGTGCTGCGGTGTTACAGGCACAGCAGGTCTGTGAAGAATCCTACCTGTTTTATGACAAAGCCATTCAGCATGTAGAAGCGCATCCAAGTATTCGGGCTTATCGGACATTTGAAACTTCTTTCTTTGGCATATTCAAGTTTGGTACTGAAAACCGGGCTTTGCTTCTGGTCATCATGGTGGTTTTCGCTGCAATCAGTGCCACTTTGAAAACCCATCATATTGGCTTGCGCAGTCCGAGCACGCGAATCGACTTTAGAGTCTATTCGGTGGCCATGCTGGCCGGTAATGCTTTTCTGGCATTTTCTTCTTATAGCCAGTACCAATCTGTGTTGAATTCAGGCGTGCCGATGGGCGAAATGAAATACATCTACTGGCTGTGGATGATTCTGTTTAGCACACTCACTCTAATTAGCCTTTATCAGGTCATCAAACCACCGAAACCGACGCGTGAGGGCGGCAGTTTTGGTCTGGCCTTTCTGAGTGTACCGCTGTATGCCTATATGGCTATTATCACCGGAATAAACTTCACATTCTTGATGGACTATCCAATGGGACAGGGGATTTATCTGGGTCAATTGGTGGAGTTTTCTAGTATCTTCCTGAATCTGGCCTTGTTTATCTGGGCCGGTATGTTGCTGAAACAGACCCGTGTTGTAGACATGTTCCTGAATATTCTGCGTCCATGGAATCTGGCCCCTGAAACCCTGACCTGGTTAATCTTGCTGGCCGCTGCATTACCAACCGCCTATACCGGAGCATCGGGGATTTTCGTCATTGCCGCAGGTGCGATTATTTACAAGGAAGTCTGGAATGCGGGTGGACGCCGTCAGTTTGCACTGGCGGCCACTGCTATGTCCGGTTCACTGGGCGTAGTCTTACGTCCGTGTTTGCTGATCGTCGTCGTGGCCTCACTGAATAAAGAAGTCACCACCGATTTGCTGTATCACTATGGGATTTATGTCTTCCTGCTCAGCTCGACTTTGTTTCTGGTCATTTCCCTGTTTGTTGCAGAAAATAAATTCCGGATTGCTGCACCTACTGTAGCTGCACCTCAATCCGGGCGTGCCTTCGTTGCAGTTATTCCTTATATCGTGATTTTCATTCTGATCTGGTTATTCTATAAATATGCCTTGTCGACTGATCTGAATGAATTTACTGCGCCTGTGATGATGCCTGTGATTCTGCTGATGATTGTCCTGTTTGACAAGCTGCGCCACGAACCTGCGCCACTACCGGCAGTGGGGCACTGGGATGACACCTTGACCGCAACTTTAAATTCCAGATCGGCTCCTGAGCTTGCAACAGCCGGTGCGGTGACCAATGCAGAATATCGTGAAGCTGAACATAGCGAACAAGCAGGCAAAGAACTGGTGGTTGATCATGGTGTGCAGCGTTCAAAAGCGACTGAAATTTTACGTCATGTCGGTTTCTGGAAATCTATGCATATTTCTACCAGTGAAACTGTAGGACATATTGGTGCGCTGGTGATCCTGATGGCACTTTCAGTGAGTGTCGGTGGCTTGCTGGAACGTATGGAAATTATGGAAGCCTTCCCGACCGATATCAGCAGTACCATTCTGGTGATTTCACTGATTGTCGGCTTGATGATTTTTGTCGGGATGATCATGGATCCATTCGGAGCGGTCATTCTGATCTCTGCAACGGTTGCTCCAGTGGCTTATCAATACGGCATTCACCCGGTTCATTTCTGGATGATTACCCTGATTGGTTTCGAGCTGGGTTATGTGACGCCGCCAGTGGCACTGAATCATTTACTGGCCAGGCAGTCGATTGGCGATGCCGAAGTGGCTGAAGCCGATGCAGAAGTACGACACCTGTCTTTCTATTACCGTTATGAACGCTGGATTTTGCCGGTGATTGTATTGCTGCCTGCGATGTTGATCATTGCTTATGTACCTTATATCTTCAAGTTATTCGGCTGGTATCAATAAAAGAAAAGCAATAAAAAAGCACCTACGGGTGCTTTTTTATTTATTTGATTTAAATTCTTTAATCAAACTTTGGATGAATTCAGGCGCTTTTGCAGGATCGAACTACACAGCAAAATGGCACAGAAAATCAGACCTAGCCCGATCAGACTATATAGGTCCGGAACTTCATGCCAGAACAGAAAGCCCCACATGCCAGCAAAGAAAATTGCCACATAGTTGACTGGTCCAATCTGTCCTGCCGGAGCCAGTTTATAAGCATTGGACATGAAGAGCTGACTGAAATTGGCCAAAAGGCCGGCAGCGACAAGAAAGCTGAGTTCTTTCAGGGTATAAGGTCGCCACAGCCAGAACATCGGAATCACGGAAATCAATGTGCCAATAAAACAGAAATAAAACACGATTTTTTCTGGTGACTCGGTTTTGGTCAGTGCCCGAACCGTGACAAACGCCATCGCGGCCAGAAAGCTGGCACCCAAACCAATGGCTGACATCAGGTTGAATAAACCAGAATCCGGTTTGGCGACACAGAGTACCCCGATAAAACCAATCAGAGCTGCGGCTAACATGCTTAAGGTAATTTTTTCCTTGAGAAATAGCCAGGCAATCAGTGGAATAAAAATCGGGGAAGAGTAGGTGAAGACCATGGCATTGGAGAGTTTTAAGTGCGCGATGGCATAAAAAAAGCCGTACATGGCAGTCAGACCGACCACTGCACGCCAGGTGTGCATCCACAGTTTTTCAGTCTTAAAAAAATCAATTCCCTTGTTAAAAATGAAAGGCAAGAAAATAAACAGCCCGACAAAGTTTCGAAAGAAAACCACGGTGGCATTATCAACCGTTGCCGAGGCATAACGGATGCACACGCCCATGACTGAAAACAGGAAGGCAGAGCAGGTCAGTAACAGAACGGCTTTGAGCAGATGCGGAGTGGCTGGGGCGGACATGCAAACAACTGAGCTAGAAGATCTGACGATATTCTAGCTGAAAAACCCCAACCTATTCTGATTATTGTGCCAGTTGTGCTTCGAGTAACTTGATTTGTTCTTCTTTAAGTTTAATCAGATCATCAGCAGTACTGTGCTGTTGCTTCAGGCTTTTTTCCTGTTCATCAAGCTGCAGCTGAATATCTTCCAGTCGGGCAATTTCCTCTTTGGCCAAGGTGGCATTGCTGGTAACTTCTTCTGTCATAATAGAAGCATCTACTAGCACATTGTCAGAACTAAGCGCATCTGTTACTTCTGGCTTGGTAGCCTTTTCAGAATTTTCAGAAATGGTCTGCGGTGCCGGTGCATTGATCAGGTCACCCTGATGTGTTGGCAACGTTTCATTTTGTGTGAGAAAGAATTGTATAATTATCCAAACAGCAATAATCACAACAATTAATCCGCTCACTATTCCCCATAAAAGTTTAGGATTTTGTCGATGATCTGGAGTCATTTAGGTTCCCGAAATTATTTTTTTGGCTGACGGGGTTTAAACTGAATCACACCAATTTCATCTGGAACTTCAGGTGACTCAGGTTCATCGATATGAGTAGGACGATTTTCTTCATACCCACATTCGATACATTCAATCCATTCAGCTTCACCATTGGTCAGCATGACGATCCGATCCAATGCCTGACATTTAGGACATTTTGCGCCTGCAATGAAACGGCGTTTGAGAGTCATCATGCTTACCCTGTGATTAACTTAAAAACGTAGTTTAAGCGTTTTTAGAGCCGTTCGTCCAACCTTGATGACGCAGTAATGCATCTATTTTTGGCTCGCGTCCACGGAAATTGATAAATGCGTCAAGTGCTGTATCTTTTCCGCCAACTGCTAGAATTTTTTGTCTAAACTGCTTTCCAGTTTCAGTATTAAAAATCCCTTCTTCTTCAAAGCGGTCGAAGGCATCACTGGCCAAAACTTCAGCCCATTTATAGGAATAATATCCCGCTGCATAACCGCCGGCGAAAATATGACTGAAGCTGTTTTGGAAACGGTTATAGTCAGTGGTCGGCAAAACTGCATACTTTTCGCGAATTTCATTCAAAGTATCCTGAACCTGCGCTGCATTTAAGGCTGGATTGGCACGGTGGATACTCAGGTCAAACAGGGCAAATTCAAGCTGACGCAGGGTTTGCATGCCAGACTGGAAGAAACGTGCATCGAGTAGGGCTTTGAGCAATTCAGCCGGTAGGGATTCCTGGGTTTCTATATGCTCGCTGAGCACATCCAGACTTTCCTGATCCCAGGCCCAGAACTCCATAAACTGGCTTGGCAGCTCAACCGCATCCCAGGCCACGCCATGGGTACCAGCTACCGCAATATTGTCCACCTCTGTCAGCATATGATGCAGGCCATGACCAAATTCATGGAACAGGGTAATCACTTCATCATGGCTCAGTAGTGCAGGACGACTACCGACAGGAGGGGTGAAGTTACCCACCATATAGCAAATCGGCTTTTGCAGGCCGTCACTGGTCTGCATACGGGAACGGAAGCCACTCATCCAGGCACCGCCACGTTTGCCCTGGCGTGCATACAGATCGAGATAGAAGCCGCCAATCACCTGACCTTGATCTTCCAGTTCAAAATAATGTGCATCCGGATGCCAAACCGGTGCATCACGTTCAATTACCTGTATCCCATACAGGCGATTGACAATACTGAACAGGCCTTGCAGGATTTTTGGCGCAGGGAAATAAGGTTTAAGTGCTTCCTGTGACAGGTTAAATTGCTGCATTTTCAGCTTTTCAGAATAATAGCTGCTGTCCCAGGGTTGCAGGTCACTAATGCCATCTTCAGCAGCAATTGCTTTCAGTTCACTAACTTCTTTCTCTGCCGGTACACGGGCATGTTCTGCCAGATCACGCAGGAATTCATCTACCGCCTCTACACTCGGTGCCATTTTGCTGGCTAAGGACAATTTCGCATAATTATTAAAACCAAGCAGCTTCGCCATTTCCAGACGTAAACTGAGAATTTCTTCGATCAAGGCAGTATTATCAAATTCGGTCTGCCCAGACTGATCTGATGCGCGCGTCACATACGCCTTATAGAGCTCTTCACGCAGCGGACGATTTTCTGCATGGGTCATGATGGCCAGATAAGATGGAAAATCCAGGGTAGCCACCGGCTGATCCAGTTCATGCTGCTTGCCATACTGTTTGAGCAGTTCAATATTGTTTGCCGATAAGCCCGCTAGTTCATCTTCATTTAATGGTCTGAAGTAGGCTTGAGTGGCATCCAATACATGATTCGAAAAATCTGAAGACAATTGGGACAGGCGCGCAGAAATTTCCGCAAAGCGCTTTTTCGCTTCTCCTTCCAATGCCACACCAGACAGTTTGAAATCACGTAAGGCCAGTTTGATGGCACTTTGCTGTGCGGCCGGGAGTTCATTAAAGATGGGTGCATCATGAATATGCTGATAAGTCTGATACAGCGCTGTATGTTGACCGAGTTGCGTATAGTATTCGCTTAGACCGGGTAATAAGGCCTGATAGACATCACGTGTTTCCGCATTGTTTTTCACGGCGTTGAGATGTGAAAGAATGCCCCAAGCCTCACTCATATTATTTTCGAGTGTGTCGACATGTTCCAAAATGGCAAGCTGTTCCTGAGCTGATTCAGGTGTTTCGGTAAGTTCATTCAGGAATTTTTGACCTTCAGCAATACAGCTTTCAATCTTTTGTTTAAGTTCTTCTAGGGTAATCTGATCAAATTGCGGAACAGGCAAAGTTGCCTTTTCTAAAATCATGTCGTTTCTGCCAAATTAATTTTCAGTATTAAATTTAGATGTAGGGCTTCTAGTGAGAGAAATCAAGGCAGTTAAAGTTTTTTCTCTAGCTTTGTATTTAATATTTTGAAGTTATTCAATAAATTCACTATCAGATGAGGGTAAGCCTTCTAGTTCATTTATATCGATGATGGAAATATTGGTGATTTTAGTTTTCCATAGGTTTAAAGGGTGTTGATACCAGTAGGTGACTCTCATGGTGATAGGATTATTATTTAAAGCCTCTTTAAGGCCTCAGTCATAAGCAAAGCCATTAAAGAAATGTTCAGAGTAAAAGTAGTGATGGTATCCATTTTTATAATTTTCATTTCGTAATATTTTGATTATAAATAAAAAAGAGCGCCGTAGCGCTCTTTTTAAACTGTCACAGATTATTCAGTCTTGGCTTTTGCATTGGACTTTTTCTTTTTAACCTTGGCCTTTTTCTTTACTTTACCTTTATCCTTTGCTTCAGACTTTCCTGCAGATGATTTAGCAGGCTTGTTGCTGTAAGAGCTGGGTTTTCCTTTGCCTTTTTTGCGTCGTCTGGGTTGTTCTCCATCAGCGTTCAGGTTGGATTTAGACTCACGCTCATTGCTGCCAAACACTTCTTCTGTCGCAGTAGGACGTGGTAGAGGTTTTTTCTCGCTTACTCGCGGTGCACGGGCACGGACTGCACGGCCGGCATGACTGAGCTGTTGGATCAGTTCGAAATCAATCTTGCGCTCTTCTAGATTTACACCGGCAACCTTGATCTTGACTTCATCCCCTAATCCAAAGATCTGACCGCGGTTCTGGCCGACCAGATTCTGACTGCTTTGGTCATAGACAAAGAAGTCATCACCCAACTGGCTGACATGTACCATACCATCGACATAAAGGTCTTTTAGCGTGACAAACAGGCCGAATTCTGCCGTCGCACTGACAATGCCCACAAACTCTTCACCCAGATGCTGCTGCATATAGTGACATTTGAGCCAGGTGGTTACAGAGCGGGAAGCTTCATCAGCACGGCGTTCTGTTGCAGAGAAATGTTCACCGGCAGCCTCTAAAGCCCCACCTGAAAGTGGAGATGGCTTGTGATTTAAATGTGCCTTGATGGCACGATGCAATAGCAGATCCGGATAACGGCGAATTGGCGAGGTGAAATGTGTATAAGCTTCATATGCCAGACCGTAATGGCCTGCATTGTTGGCACCATAATAAGCCTGCATCATGGAACGCAGTAACACGGAATGAATACTTGGTGCATCGATCCGGTCTTTAGTCGCCTCAATCACGGCCTGATAATCGGCTTGCGTTGGCTGTTCCGGGAATTGCAGACCCAACAGCTTGACGAAATCACGGACTTTCTGGATACGCGAAAACTCAGGTGGCTCATGCACGCGGTACAACATTGGCATTTCATTTTTTAATGCATATTCTGCGGCTGCCACGTTGGCCAGCAACATACATTCTTCAATCAGCTTATGTGCATCATTACGGGTGCGTGGAAGAATTTCTTTAATTCCACCCATTTCGTCGAAGGTCATGTAAGTTTCTACAGTTTCAAATTCCATGGCATGCCGTTCAGAACGTAAGCCTTTGAGAACCTGATAAAGCTGGAACAGGGTATTGATCGACTTGCGAACTTCACGGTCTTCGGTAATGGCCTGGCTGTCGCCTTCCAGATACTGTGCGACCTGATCATAGGTCAAACGTGCCTTGGAGTGCATTACTGACGGATAGAACTCAAAACCGGTCACACGGCCAGCACGTGACAGTTTTAAATCACAGACCATACATAAACGGTCAACGTTCGGATTTAAAGAACACAAGCCATTGGATAGAGCTTCAGGTAACATCGGTAAAACGAAGTGCGGGAAGTAGACAGATGTACCGCGTTCCTGGGCTTCATCATCCAGCGGCTTGCCAGGACGTACATAATGGCTGACATCGGCAATCGCCACGACTACACGATAACCACCACCTGGACGTTTTTCGGCATAAACGGCATCATCAAAGTCACGCGCATCTTCACCATCAATGGTCACTAGTGCCAAATCTCGAAGATCCACACGGCCTTCGCGATCTTTCTCTGTCGGTTCCTTGAAGCTTTCAGCTTCTTTAACGACTTCTTCCGGAAATTCATAAGGCAGGCCATATTCCAGAATGGTTTGTGGAATGATGATCTCGGTATCGGCCTTGTCTGCCATGGACTGCACAATATGGCCGGTTGCAAATTCTTCTTTGGTCGGGTAGCGATCAATCGCAACGCGAATAGAATCACCGACTTTAACCTTGGCATGTTCAATCAGCTCTTTTTCCAGGGTAATCGGCTGATGTGCATTTGGAGCAGCCGGCTGAACAAAGTATTCACCTTCATACTCTGATACTTTACCAATGATCTCTTTGACACGATGCTGCAAAACTTCGGTAATAAAGCCCCAAGACTTACCTTTACGATCCACTGAAGTCTGACGTACTTTAACCCGGTCACCATTAAAGACCTGACGCAGTTCACGCTCAGGGAGCAGCAAATCATCTTCACCTGAAATATTGGCGGTACCGCTTCCCTTTGAGTTGATATAGACCGTTGCTTCATGCTCAGGCTGTTCTGCCGCAATCTGGAACTTATAACCGTCTTTCATCAGTTGGCCGTCACGTACCATCGCAATCAGACGATGGCTCAGGGCATCAATACTTTTTTGATCAGCAATTTCAAAATGTTCGACCAGGTCTGCATGGGACTGGGCATTGTTCTTTTCGATAGTTTCTAAAATCAGCGTGCGGCTAGGGATAGGGTTGTCATAACGTTCGGCTTCAGCTTTTGCTTCAGGATCGACCCAGTTTTTCATCATGTCTTTAAATTTATCTTAGGAGATTGGTTTAGCATAAAACATGTATGCGCAGACTGCACGTAAATGATTGCAATAATCCATTTAAGTTTTCAATTTTCTGTTAATTTTCGATAACTGGAAATTTATGCAGTTTTTTCGCTATCAAAATGCACGAAAAATCGAGGAATTGCTTAAAAAGTATTTAAACGAGCAAAAATATGCACTTTTTTTTGATGCTGCGCTTGCAGTGCCATGCCGAAATTTGTATTATGGCCGCACGTTACGGTGAGATGGGTGAGTGGCTGAAACCACGTCCCTGCTAAGGACGCATACGGGTAACTGTATCGAGGGTTCGAATCCCTCTCTCACCGCCACGCTTACTTACATCGCGCGCTCATAGCTCAGCTGGATAGAGCACTTGGCTACGAACTAAGGGGTCGGGAGTTCGAATCTCTCTGAGCGCACCAAGTAAGTTAAGCAGAAAAATGTATCGCCAACCTAGGCACACAAGTTACGCGCTCATAGCTCAGCTGGATAGAGCACTTGGCTACGAACTAAGGGGTCGGGAGTTCGAATCTCTCTGAGCGCACCAACTTGAACAATCAACCGCACATGTTGCGGTTTTTTTGTGCCTAAAATTTACAGAAACACCAGACATCACGTGCTAAAAATAAGTCTCAGGCGATTTAATAAAAATAAAGGCAGTCGTGATGAGAAAAATCATTGTCCAGGAATTTTTGACCCTAGATGGCGTGATGCAGGGGCCCGGAGGCCCGAAAGAAGATCTATCTGGTGGTTTTCAATATGGTGGCTGGGTGGCGCCGTATTTTAATGCGGAACCTGATCCGGCATTTGATGCCATCATGCAAAACTGGATGCAGCCCTCCGATATTCTTTTAGGAAAAAATACTTTTCAGATTTTTGAATCTTACTGGCCCACACATGCTGAAGACTGGCCGGGAATTAATGATGTCAATAAATATGTTCTTTCTACCAGTCTGGAGCACTCGGACTGGCAAAATACGATCTTTCTAAAAAGTATTGATGAGATCATTAACCTGAAGGCTTCAGGGGAGGGGAATATTCGTGTATATGGTAGTGCTGCAGTGGTACAGGCGCTTTTCAAATATGAGCTTGTGGACGAACTTCGTCTGCTGACTTTTCCAATTATACTGGGTGTTGGCAAACGCCTGTTTAATCATGAATCAATACCCGCCGCTTTTCAGTTGATAGACCACTTGGCTAGCTCAAATGGTGTTGTGTTTGCGTATTATCAAAGGGCAGGCGCAGTAAAGACCGGAACAATAGGCGAGTGATAAAGCGTACAAGGATGATGGTTATCTGATATTTGAATTCTATTCTGGTTGGATACCTGGTTGAGAATACTGAGAGCTGACCTATTGTGTGCTGCTGAAATTTTTTGGAAATCCAGCTTTCTGGTCGAATTAATTAAGTGCTTTTAGCTCTAAATTTGCAGAAGTTTTCGGCAGAAAGTTGTGAATATTGCTGCATCGTTTAATTACTGTACGTTCGGTTGAGATTTTATTAAAAAACACTTAACAAGACTGAAAAAACTCGTATAATGCACCCCATCAAGACGTCGCGCTCATAGCTCAGCTGGATAGAGCACTTGGCTACGAACTAAGGGGTCGGGAGTTCGAATCTCTCTGAGCGCACCAATCTTGATAAAGAATTCTGAAAAAACCGCACAGTGATGCGGTTTTTTTACATCTGTAGTTTTTTAATTTTTCATATAAAAAACCAATAACTCTCTGCCTCCTTCTTATCTTAATTTCTGCTGCACTTTCAGTGCATAAACGGTATTGCCACCCACTGCAGGTAAAACATCATGATAGGGCATACTGCGCATGGCTCTTAATAAGAACGGTGCCTGATCGTGAATCTTCATACTGCTGGTAATTTGAAATAAGGTACCTTGTGACTGCGGTAATAAGCGCATGCCACCTTTCACAAACTTCAAATCGCCGCCATTGGCATTGAACTGGTTTTGCAGGGAATCAGGCTGGTAAAAACGCATTTTGAAGTTAAATGGAATCTGAATCACTCCTAAACCGACCGACACCTTATAGTTGGCATCTATATTCTGAGGATTGACCGGCTTAAGTTCGACCTTCTTGATCTGCCGGGGAAAAAGCTGCTGGGTTGCTTCAGCTGCTAACCACGGCCGCAATTTTTCGACCGGATGCGCAAAATATTGATAGGTGCTACTAAATCTTAAATTTTCTGAGACTTTTCCTTCTTTGACCAGATAGTTCGGCAAAATGAAACTGACCGGTTGCCCAGACTTCTGGCTGATCTGGGCAATTTTTTGTAGCTGTTGAGGGTTGAATCTCAGTTGCGGAATCGGAGTTGCTAGTGCTGCTGTATGCTCGGTTTTAAAGCGTTGTTGTAGTGCTTCCAGCAGAAATGCATTGGTACTCGGCGGAATGCCGAGTTTGGCTTCAGGCAGCGCATTCAGGATTTTACTGAATAAAAAGCCTTTGGGCTGGTTCAGGTCGCCCCATTGGGTGACAGTCACCAGCGTTCTATGCGAACCCAGTGCAAACCATTCCAGTTTTCCTGCACCATAGGGAATTGGCGCATCGATAATTAAGGTGCTGATGCTGTTATCACCCAGATGATGCTGCATTACTACAGTTTCTTTAAAGTTTAACACCGGAATCGGGGTTGGGATATGAACCTGATATTTAACCTGCTGAATCGAACCCTGCTGCTCCAGCACTTTGGCTGACTTTAATGTCGGAAACAGACCCACATAATTCGGATAATGTTGCAGCAATTTTTCGACCTGAGCTTCAGCTACCGGCAATACCACAGCCGCACTATAAAACTGTGCCTTGCTGGGTGCATTGCTGTTTAAGGTCGGAAACTGGGTTTTAGATGAGGGATGCGCATAAATCAGAATCCGCTCGCCGGTTAACTCTGCCAGCTGGTGAGCATTTCCCTGATAGGCACTCAGACTGCTCGGCAGTTCGGCATTCCAGGGAATAATCTTGGCCAGTGCTGTGGCAGAGGTTCCTAAAAGAACACTGATGACTATGCATTGCTTTAATCCGTTCATTCAGCAACCTGTTACATATTTTTTGTTTTAATTGCTATTTATTTAAAACCAAAAGCACGAAATTCCAAAGCAAAGTTATGTAATTGATGTGACAGGCCATAAGCGCTGTGTATATTTTGGTATAGTATTGGGCAAGATTTTATTTTTTGATGTGATGCTATGACTGAGTCAGCACCGACTTTATCGACCCGTTATTTTCTGACTTTAGAAGAATCTCAGGATGGTTTTGCCCTGGCAACGTTTGGTAAAAAACAGATTTCACGTTTTCTGACACCTCTGGTCAGTATCGGGATTATCATCTGGGGTTTTTCGATGGGCTTTGATGGCGTCGGACGTTATTACGTGGCTTTGGGAGCATTCTTCCTGATCCTGCAAGGCATCATGCGTTACTGGTTCCTGCCGATGATGTTTAAGCGCCAGTTTATTAAATATCAGTTTGGTAAAAGCGAACAGGGTATTGATCTGTATCAGGACTATGCGGAAATTTTTACCAATGATCGTAGCAAGCTGGTGCCATATAGCGAAGTGCAGAATTTTGCTGTCGGTAAACTCACTTATATGCTGGAATTAAAAAACCGTACCGTGGTTATTGTGCCGAAGCGAGCATTTAAGGACGGCACTGAACAGAGCATGTTCGAGCATACATTTAAAAAATAATTCAGATATCTACCAAAGGGAAGTTTTGATCATGAGCACACGTCCGTCCAAAATCGTTTGTGTGGGTCGCAGTTATGCCGATCATGCCAAAGAACTCGGCAATGCGATCCCTGATCGGCCGGTATTATTCATCAAACCACCGAGTGCCTTAACTTCGCTCGAAGCAGGCATTGAATGGAATCCGGAATGGGGTAACTGCCATTATGAATGCGAGTTGAGTTTGCGTATTGACCGGACTTTAAGCAAGGAAAATGATCCTGAAAAAGCCCTGCAGGCAGTAGGTGCTGTGACTTTGGGTCTGGACTTAACGCTGCGTGATTTACAAGATGATCATAAGAAAAAGGGTCAGCCTTGGGAACGTGCCAAAGCCTTTGATGGTTCCTGCCTGTTGTCGGACTGGGTGCCTGTAGCGGATGTGGTTACTGACTGGAAAGATGTGCACTACACACTTGAAATTAATAATGAGCTGCGTCAAAAAGGCGATACCGCTTTACTGATTTTTGATATTGCGACTCTGCTGGCTGAGATTAGTCAGGTCTTTACTTTAGAAGAGGGCGATGTGGTAATGACCGGTACACCGGCAGGCGTTGCGGCATTACATTCGGGTGATCAGCTCAAAATGACTCTTAAAGGTAAGTCTCAGGATTATATCTGGACGACTTTTGTTAAATAATCCCGGTATTTTATATTGTTCAAGCTAAAGGACTGCAAATGCAGTCCTTTTTATCGCCTCGTCATTCAGGCGGTGGCTGAGAATTACGGTGGTTGCGGGGAAGCCTGCTTGTAAATCCATCGATGTCATTAAAAAATCCTCTCGAGCGAGAGGATTTTTTCTATTTACGTCGGAACAATTCGGATAGCGGGAAACTGAGTTTTTCTTCCAGATACTGATCTGCTTCCTGTAACTTGGGCGAGAAATTTTGCATCCAGATATCATCAGGCTGGGTATTGATAAGATGGTTTTTGCGTGGCAGTGGATAGGGCAGTTGCGAATAAAAATTCCAGAAGCTCACCTGATCCAGGTCGCGGACCAGCACATATTCATTCTCATCGGTACGTTTGATCAGATTCTGCTTTTCGAACATTTCGACATAGCTCGGCCAGCGACCAATTTCATCTCGGCCCAGCACTTCCAGCGCTTGCGCTTCACTGATACTTTCACCCGTTTTTTGCTTTTTATAAAAGAGCTCTAATAAATCCAGCAGCATGACGATCGGATGGCGTTTGTTGTCCTGACCAGATTCAAAAGCGGTCAGGGCATAACTGATCTCAACTCCCAATAATACAATAATCCATGACAGATAAATCCAGAGCAGGAAAATTGGCACAGCGGCGAAGGCACCATAGACAATTTCATAACTGGTAAAGTTTGTCATGATCCAGCCAAACAGGTTTTTCAGCAGTTCAAATACTACTGCACTAAACAGGCCTGCAATAAAGGCAGATTTAATCGGTACGCTGCGATTCGGAATGGTCCAGTTCAGAATGAAAAAACCGAGTACTGTCAACGAAAAGGAAATTGCCCAGAGAACAAAAGCGCCATCTAGTTCATAACCGGAAAAATTGTTGCTGAGAATGCTCAGGGACGCTACAGTCGAGGAAATCACAAATGCACTGCCCAGTAAAATTGGTCCCAGCGAAATGATGGTCCAGTAACGCATAAATCCTATAATCCCGCCTCGCGTTTCAGTCACACGCCAAATCCGGTTAAATGCCGTTTCGATACTGCTCAGCATCAATACTGTCGTCACAAACAGGAACAGAATACCAATGATGGTGAGATTGCTGGATTTGTCGGTAAAGGCATTTAGGGCTTTATCAAATGCAATGGTGGTTTTAGGTAAAAAGTTACTGTAAATCAGCTGTTGCAATTGCTGCCGCGCAGGTTCTAGTGCTTTAATTGAAGAAATAATTACCAGAAAAACTGTCAGCATCGGCACCACCGCAAACAGGGTGGTATAAGTCAATGAACCTGCCTGTTCGCGACAGCGGTCTGCTTCAAAACGTCGTAATACAAATAAAACAAATTGAAACCAGTGTTTTTCATAGAAAGGTAATTTCTTTAAATACTTATCAATCATCTGCATCCAATCTCAATTTTTTTAATCATCATGAATTTTCATCATCAGCTTAACCAAAAAACTTGCAAAGTATCGTATAGTTTTATTTTTTTTAGTAATGAATAAGAACCATGATGCAACCTTATGTCCTTGTTTTATATTACAGCAAATATGGCTCAACCAAAGAAATGGCGCATTTGATTGCCAATGGAATTGAAGCGGCAGGCGTGGAAGTAAAAATCAGGACGGTTCCCAATATATCCAGCATGGTAAAAGTCGCGGAACCAAGCATTCCGGAAGAAGGAGACATTTACTGCACTCTGGATGATCTTGCGCAATGTGCCGGTCTGGCACTGGGTTCACCGACTCGTTTTGGCAACATGGCTTCTGAAATGAAGTATTTTTGGGATCAGACCACAAGTCTATGGCTGAATGGCGCTTTGCATGGTAAGCCTGCTTGCGTGTTTACGGCGTCAGGTTCCATGCATGGCGGACAGGAAAGTACTTTGCTAAGCATGCTGCCGCCGTTGTTTCATCATGGCATGATGATCATGGGGCTTAGCAATGCAACATCGGCACTATCGAATACCAAAACTGGCGGTACACCTTATGGTGCCAGTCATGTCAGCGGCCCCAGGCATGATCAGGGCTTAAGTCAGGATGAAAAAATTCTGTGTGAAGTACAGGGCAAGGGTCTGGGTGAGGTTGTACTGAAGCTCAATCAAGGCTGATCAAGCTCTCGCAGGAAATGAAGTACTCACTTCATTTCCTCAATTATATTAAGCTTCTTTTTGATCTTTTTGATCTTTTTGATCTTTTTTATCTTTTTGATCTTTTTGATCTTTTTGATCTTTTTGATCTTTTTGATCTTTTTGATCTTTTTGATCTTTTTGGCTAAATCTGTATTTGCATTTCAGACATTGATAATCCTGAAACACATTGCGGTCAACGGAAATCCCGGCTTTTTTCCCCAGAAAATTACCCACCACTCCTCCGGTAATGCCCACACTGATCGCACCTACGAAAGTACCCACTGTTCCACCCACAATCACGCCTAAAGGTCCGGCTACAGTACCAATTGCAGCACCAATGGAAGCACCCGAAGCAGCGCCACCTACTGTTCCCGCAGTTGCGCCGGCTGAACTCATGAGAATGCCGCCAATTTTCTTTAAATTCTGTTCATGATTGCGTTGTTCAATGTTTGTTGAGCCACATTTAGGACATTGCATAGGTTTGTTCCATCAACAATTGATATTTGCTTTGCTTAAGCTCATAGATGATCTGAGATTGTCTTCTCCCAAACAGTTATTCGGGTCATACGATGTTTAGTATGGTTTTTTGACATCTATTATGGGAAAAGCTTCTACCTGACTGATTCTAGTTGAATTAAAGCTAAAACATTGTATTTCAGCTGTAAATAATTTCGGTCTAATCCTTTTTGGACACACACGCTATGTTTATTTGAAGCTATAAAAACTACCAGATGGTCGGATCAGCTGCTCTTTATTACTTTCTATTCTATAGACAAGATTAGCTGAGTTATTGCCAAAGACGGGTGGCTTTGAAGCCTGTTGAGGGGAAGGAAATTCGAGAGAAGAAAGCAGAGATCTTCGGTTTAAGGGATTGCCTCTAAAAGGTGCAGTTATTGAGAGCTTTCC
Organism: Acinetobacter sp. 228; assembly: GCF_048147885.1. Classification (NCBI taxonomy): domain Bacteria; kingdom Pseudomonadati; phylum Pseudomonadota; class Gammaproteobacteria; order Moraxellales; family Moraxellaceae; genus Acinetobacter; species Acinetobacter sp. 228. The sequence continues at coordinate 19,877 of NZ_JAYWYV010000006.1, read as the reverse complement.
TTATAAATAATCCAAAGTGTGATCTATTAATCGTATATTAAATAATAGATGAAATATGTCACAATTGTTTAGAATCTCTAATAAAATCAAAATTTATGGTATTTAAAGTAATTTTAAAATATTAATTTCGGAATTTATAAGAGGATTTTTTTATTATTTTTAAGATTAAAAAAATATTATTTAAATAAAGTTTTTTAAATAAATTCGATATGTGAAAATTGTTTTTATAATGTTTTCTTACAAATCACAAACTGGATACAAAGCTATATTTATTAAATAAAAACAAAAAGATAAATCGTAATAATAAGTAAAAAAAAGATAGAGATAGATAAAGGGTATATTTTAAATTTTTATGTGATTTAATATTTTGTCAGATAAATTAGATATTACTAAATTAAAAAATGAATAAGCATCTTGGGTCAGAGGATATTAATATGGTGCGAATACTATTGATCAATATGGGTTTAATTTGTTTATGTTTTATAAACAATGCATATGCAACCTCTGATGAGTGGAGTCAGCGTTGGAAACCCTCAAGTAACCGTTCCGCTGAAAACCTGGTCCAAGCAAACCTGATTGAGCTTAAGGAGTCAGATTATTATTCCGGATTAGGCAAAACCACGATCTACAGCACCTCTACAAGTTCTATCGGTACGGTCAATACCCCAACCAACAACATTAATGTCGATGGTTCCGGCAACACCGTAGACATCAAAAGTGAACTGTTGAATGAAGCCCCGGTCAGTTCAAATACCAGTCAAAATCAGCCCAGTCAAAATCAGCCGAAATGTCCTAATTTAAGTAATCAGAAGGGGGAGTCATCATGCTAAGTTCTCCCTTAAGCAGGAAAATGATATGCGGGGTGAGTGTTACAGTTCTTTTCAGCTCTTTGCTTACAGGCTGTACGGGCTTGGCGCCTTCCAATAAAAAGCCTGTCAAACTGGTACAAGGTCCACCGATCACCGATATTTTCACCCCTTTTGATATGGCCTTGTCCTGCCTGAAAGGGCAATTACGTAGTGATGTCAGTTTTTCTGTGGGCGCAATTCTCGACCAGACCGGTAAAGATGTAGTTACCAATGGCGGTAGCGGAAAAATGGTGACCCAGGGCGCGGGAGACATGGTGCAGTCCGCTCTGTTTCAGGCGGGCGTCAGTTTGATGAACCGGCGAGATCCCCGGATTATTGAAAGTGAGGCCAAATGGGGGATTCGTGACCCCAAGCAGATTCAGGCATCTGATTATTATGTTACCGGCAGTATTAACAGTCTGGATTTTATTCCAGGAGGTGGTTTTGACATGCAGATCGCAGGCGTTGGCCCGAACTATAGTCAAACCCGGATTATGGTTGGTCTGGATTTATCTCTTACCGATACACGCAGCAGTAGGGTCGTGGGCAATGTCTCGCTACAGAAACAGATTGCTGCACAGGATTATGGAATCGGTGCAGGTAGATTTGCCGGACGTACGCTATTAAATATTCAGATCGGAAAGGGAGAGCGGGAGGCTACCAATTTTGCCTTGCGCCAAATGCTGAATCTGGCAACTTTTGAGCTGCTTAGCCAGGTGGTACCACCAGCAGTATTTGAAAGCTGTCGTGCACAGATACCGCCTGAATTCGGCCAGTTGAACTTAACCCGCAGTTCTGTCGCTTTGCATAAATACAAGAAAAACCAGCAACAAAAAAATCCGGATTTGAATAGTACGGCTCAAACATCAGTTCCGTCTCAAACGGAATCCTCAAATCAAAAAAATAAATCCACCAATACACCGAGTAAAGATACCAAGGCACCCAAAAACAAAGAGTCTGAAGTGATTCAGAATCCTGAAGCGGAGCCGGAAATGAGCAAAGAGGAGCTGATTAAATATATCGGCAAGAGCAAGCGGTCATCTTCAACAGGTAAAGTGAATGACAAAAAAGATAGTCAAGAAAAAGCTGACAAAGAAAAAGACGAGGAGAAGTCATCCAGCTTATGGGATGTCAATCCAGAAGTTGTAGAAAATTACTGGTCCAGCTCTCAACGGGATTAACTGGTCAGTAACGACGGGCTCGCTCCCTTGATTAAAAAAAAGTACCGGGCGAGAGGTACTTTAAAACAAAAGTAGGAAGAATAACGATGAATAACACGATCAAAACACTAGCTTTATCCGTCACGTTACTATCTGGCGCAGGTATGGCCTATGCAGCTGACGGTGATACAAATGTAGAGATAAATAGTGGTTTACAGGCTACTTTGGACTCTATTTCCCAACAAGTAGAAAATGGCTCTGCGCTGAACCTGGCAGTGAATACTGCTGATGTTGATGCAAGTGTCACTTTAGATGCAACAGCGACTGCTACAAGAGAGGTTGCAGACGCGGTTGGTTCAATTGAGGGTAGTATTGAAACTACTGCGATGGGTGCTGCCAATACTGGTAGTATCAGTATCGAACAGGGTAACTTCAACAAGGTTGTATCAAACGTATCAGACGAAACGTCTAACTATGACTTTAGCGAAGCAACCAGTGCAATGAATAATTCTGAAACTCTAGAGGAGCTAACTGAAGTTGCGGATAGTTCAGACGTCTCAGAAACTGTAAGTTCTTCACTAAGCACTAACTATAGTGAAGAAATTAACCAGACTTTAAGCAATTATAGTGTAGCGAACATTGCCTATAATGCAGGCGCTGTTAACGCCTCTGTAGATGTGCTTACAGGCGGGACAGAATCTTCTATCAACAATAGCATCAAAACGACTGCTATGGGTGCTGTGAACACCGGCAGTATCACTGTGACCGTGAAATAATTCTAATTTCACCTAGAACACGGGGGTCTAACTATTGGCAGATAGTTAGGCCTCTTTATTCTTATTCTATAATAACACTAAAATAAATTGTTGTTTATTCGTCGGATGGGAAAATTAATCTGTTCCAGGACAGCTTAATCACTAGGCTAAGTTAAGCATGATCCGGTTCTTGGATCAGAAAACTGGAGCTGGCTTGTTCAAGCTGGATATAGTGAAAATGATGACCCAAATTTATAAAGTAGCAAACACGTGCAAAGACCGTATATAAAAAAAGAGCGCCTCAGCGCCCTTTCAGAAATTTACTGGCAAAACTTAGTCACGAACAAATTCAACTGTACCATTGGCTAAAGATTTCACGCGTGCGAGTGATTCGACACGGTAGCCTTTTTCAAGCAGCAGCTCACGACCTGGCTGGAATGATTTTTCAATCACGATACCAATACCGACCACTTCTGCATTTGCCTGATGAATCAGATCAGCCAACCCAAGTGCTGCCTGGCCATTGGCCAAGAAGTCATCGATTACTAAAACTTTATCAGTAGAGCTGATGTGTTTATTTGAAATCGCAATGGTACTTTCAGTCTGTTTGGTAAATGAAAAGACTTTCGAGCGGTATAAATCATCTTTCAGGGTAAGAGACTGGTATTTACGTGCAAAGATTACAGGTACACCAAGTTCTAAACCTGCCATTACTGCAGGTGCAATACCTGATGCTTCAATCGTAATAATTTTGGTGATACCAGCATCCTTAAACAGACGGGCAAATTCCTGACCAATCTGCTGCATCATGACTGGGTCGATCTGATGGTTTAAGAAAGAATCTACTTTCAAAACTTCTTCAGAAAGAACGATGCCTTCGGCCAAGATTTTCTGTTCTAGTGCATGCACGGGAGAATCCTCAAGAGCAGGTGCTTTTTAAAGCAAAAGCGTATTGTAAAAAGCACCCGGAAAAAATCAAGCGAAATTCACCAAAAAATCTTAGTTGCTTGCACCTTTATAATCAGTTAACAGCAAACCATAAGAGGTTTTCTTGTCTACATGCGAAACTTTGACTGGAAGATAATCAAGCTTTGGTGCCAGCCAGAAAATGGTTTCACGACCTGGTTTGCTATGTTTCATCACCACTTTAATGGTATTGAAAGAACCATATTTGGTATTCACCGTCTCTGAACCCTGTTTTACGAACTTACGGCCTTCAACTTCTTTGGCATCGGCAATATAGTAATTGGCTTTCAGGCCTGAGTTTTTCAGATCTTCACGAATCTGCAGTTCTGCATTCAGTTCATCCAGAACATCTGGTCTCCAGGCAAAAGAGCGCTTTTCGTCATCTTTTCTGGTACTGATAGTTTTGCTGGAAGGATTAAAATTAATACTCATGGTGTTGTTATGCACCAGAATCTTACTGCTGCGACTGAAACTGCTAGAACCGATCTTGCCATTATTGAAGGTAAAACGGCTGGTTTCGGTTGCCGAGGCTACACCACCTGCTTTTGCTGCAAAAACATAAGTCCAGTTATTGCCAGATTTACTTAAAGTCCGTGTTGCAGAACCCATATTCTTGCCGTTATAGCTGAATTGATAACTGGCCTGGAAAGGAGTCATGGCAAAAGCCTGGCTAGAAATACCAGTGAACAGTATTGCACTGCCCAGACCCGTGGTCATCACTAAAGTTTTGAATACAGTCTTCGCCATCAGTTATTTTCCTATATTGGTTCAACGGGCAAAACATATTACTTCTTGCATCCTTATTATTTCGGTAAAAGATGGAAATTGGATGGATGTATCTGCCAAAAATGTATATTTCATGTAGTTTTATGGAACTTTTGTTCAAAAACTAGAGATGGCACGATTTAAGAGGAATCTTTCTGTTTGATGGGTGTGATCCGGTTGTCGTCCATTTCATTTTCATCCCATTGCTCTTGCTGGTCTTGAGAGAGTTTTCTAAACAGGGCTGCAAGATTGACATTGCCAATCACCACCAGTTCAGCTTCGCGAAGCACAGCGTGATTGACGTGGACTTTGCCCAAGGTATCAATGACAGAGCGGCTTTTGCCTAACCAGCGATTCAAATCTAGATAAAGCAGGTCATCGATAACTTTGATCACGCCCAGTTTTTCTAGGATCATGCCTAAGGGGTCTTTATTTAGGACACGTTGATAAAAGAACAGGCCAAAACGCACGCCCAGTTTATACAGTACATTTGGATATTTAGCTTCGATCAGCTGGGTATCACTAATCTGCTCGAACACGATTAACTGCGTGGTTTTATTCAGCTCCATCTGTACCAGTTTCAAATCAACCGATAAAGTAACAATCAGGCCTTTATAATCCAGTGTTGCATACAAACGTAGCCAGTCATCATGCAAATCCGCATGTAAGTCTTTCAAGGCATCGACATTATCTGTCACAAAACGCTGAAAAGTTGCATTCAGGAAGACTTGAGATAAGGGAAATTCACGCTCATCTTCAATAAATCCTTCCGCCCTCTGGTACACTTGGCGGATTCGGTTGGAAATATTCGCAATTAGCGTTTGCATATTGAAGCGTCCTGGCAACTTTATTTTTAACACGGAATGTATCTTGTCGAATTGTATGAAAAATACAAGTATTCATGCTTGAAGTTTAGCAAAATAAATAGCACCATTTTTATAGTTTTAGTTATGTAACGTTGAAGATTTGATGGATTTGGCATTTTAAAAAGATAAATGTCCAATCTGTTTCTTTTTGGTCTTTAAAATACTTTTTTTGGGGAACTGAACTCAGCACTGAGTTTGGGTAAATGTGAAAAAACGATGATACTCATGCCTCTGGTCAGAACTTGGTGGAAAGATCGAGTGTTTAGCAGTGCGGTACTCGCCGCAGCCATGCTGCATTTGATCGTGCTGACACTGGAATTTGGTATGCCGCAAGATCTGGATACCAGCACCAAGGAAATCGCGGTCAGCTTGCGCCAGACTGATCAAAAAATTGAACATGCCGATTTTCTGGCCCAGGCAGATCAGCAGGGTTCCGGTCAGTTTAGAGAGGCGCATCGCATGTCGAGTGATATGCCATCGCCATTAATGGAACAGCAGGCCGGGGAAGAGCTGCAAAAAAGTCTGGATATGCTGCAACAGCAACAACAGCTCAGTTTTGAAGAAAAAGTCCTGATGACTACTTTGAGCTGGCAAAAGCAGGCGGAGGAAAATCAGCGTAAAAAAATGCAGGAGCAATTACAAAGCCAGTTTCAGGCCAAAGCGACCATGGTCGCCAGTCTGGAAGCGCAATATTTACAGCGTCAACAAAATTTCAGTCGTCAGCAAAAAATTAAAACTGTAGATGGGATTCAGGCCAAGCAGGATGTTTCGGCCGCTTATCTGGAAAAGTTTCGCGAGAAAGTGGAGTTCTATGGGAACCGTTATTATCCGGAAGCCGCCAAACAACAGAATCTGGCAGGGGAAGTGCGGCTGATGGTGATCTTGAACCAGAATGGCGGAATTCGTGCCATTCGGCTGATTGACAGTTCAGGACATGCCATGCTGGATGAAGCAGCCAAAGCTTCCGTGCGTAAGGCAGCACCATTTGGTACTTTCGACAGTAAAATGAAAGAAATTTCCGAACTGCGGGTGATTCGTACCTGGCGATTTGATCCGGCTGAAGCAGAGTTTGAAGTGCGTTGACGAGTCATCTGGCAATGAATTCTTCAACTTTCATGACTTCATCTAAATTTAAAGACCAAAAGGTCGCTTGAATACTTTTAGTATTTATATCATTCAGGTAGTTCGGAGCACTTTTATTTATATCAAAAATGAGTTGCCAGCTTTGTTCAATTTCTTTTTTCAAATGAGGAGGAAGTTGCTCAAAGCGAATATTCTCCAAATTCTGTTTTTTTAATTTTTGTTCGAATAGCTCCTCTTGTAAATGATTGCTAGCAATATAATCTTTATAATAAAAAGGGGAATGCCATAGTTCGAAATCTGATAGCAGAATATCGCGTATATCTTTCTGGATGGTAAGGCGAACCCCATGAGTTCCTTTATATAGATGAGAGGAATATCTTAAATCGGGTCTGGCCTGTTTAATTCCATTCCATTGATACCAGGCCCAGATTGGATAGTGGGTATGAGAGGGTTTTTGACCAATTTTTATTTCCATTTGTGTCATCAGCCAGTTATAGCCTGGTATGAACTCTGATTCAATTTCAGGTCTAAAAGAGGCATAAATCATTTTTTCTTTAAGAAGTTTTCTATAAAAATTTATATGTTGTATTGTCCATAAAGTCACTTTATGAGAAGTGGTCATAAAAAATCTTCTAATTTTAACTGTTTAAGATGCAGGTGCTTTATATCATCTTTATTATAAGGAAATATAAGACAGTTCAAGCCCAGTATTGGCATAACAGAAAATAAAAAAGCGAGCCTCAGCCCGCTTTTTTATTTAGATATTTTAGTTTTGTTCCAGATAAGGGTTTTCAAAACCCAGCTTGGCTAAAATCTCAATTTCAATGCTTTCCATTTCTTCGGCATCTTCATCCGAGGTCTCATGGTCATAGCCCATCAGGTGCAAAGTGCCATGAACCAGCATATGGGTGAAATGCGTCAAGGGTACTTTTTGCTGTTCCAGCGCTTCCGCCAGTACTACAGGAATACAGATCACCAGATCGCCGATTGGAAATGCATCCAGAAACTGCGCCATTTCATCTGGAAGTTCACTCGGGAAAGACAGGACATTGGTCGGTTTGTCCTTGCCTCGATATTCCAGATTTAGTTTATGACTTTCGTCATTATCAACACAGGCAATTCCGATTTCGCAATTACTCTGAGTGCCGATATGACGTAAAGTGGTTTCTACAACTTTTTTAATATAGGCCCGCTTCAGTACCAGTTCAGGCGACTGAAAGTCCTGTTGCAAGGAAAGACTAAGTTTCAACACAAATCCTTAATTTTAAAGCTTAATGCTGTGCGTCTGCCGCAGCATCATTTTCAGCGATCAAGGCATCCTGACGTGCTTTTCGTTCGGCACGTGCTTCAGCACTTAAGCGCTGCTGTTCACTGTCCCAGCCTTCGTAGGCTTCGACAATTTTCTGTACCAGCTGATGACGTACCACATCACGCGAATGGAAGCGGGTGATATGAATTTCAGGAATTTTATCAATCACACGTAAGGCATGTGACAGACCAGATTGTTGACCCCGCGGTAAATCCACCTGAGTTACGTCGCCGGTAATCACGGCACGTGAGCCAAAACCTAAACGGGTCAAGAACATCTTCATCTGTTCTGGGGTGGTGTTCTGCGCTTCATCCAGAATCACGAAAGAATGATTCAGGGTACGGCCACGCATATAAGCAAGCGGAGCGACTTCAATCACCTGACGTTCGATCAGCTTGGCCACTTTTTCAAAGCCGAGCATTTCATACAGCGCGTCATACAATGGACGTAAATAAGGATCGATTTTCTGGGTTAAATCTCCCGGCAAGAAACCAAGTTTTTCACCAGCTTCAACTGCAGGACGAACCAACAAGATACGCTGGATTTCATTGCGCTCCAGCATGTCCACGGCAGCCGCAACGGCGAGATAGGTTTTACCTGTACCGGCAGGACCAATACCAAAAGAAATATCACTTTGCAGAATGCGTTGTACATAACGTTTCTGGTTGGCACCACGCGGATTGATCCGGCCTTTACGGGTTTGCAGCCAGACATTGTCCAGTCCCGTATGTTCCTGGTCATCCAGATCTTGCTGAAGCTCGCGATCAGTCTGACTGCCCTGAATCATCAAATGTAAAGTATCTGCACTAATTGGCTGAATATGTTCAGATTCCTCATGAAGACGCTGCAAGAGCATTTCGGCTCTCTCAACGGCATCGATTTCACCATCAACAATAAAACTCTCTCCACGATGGGAGATTTTAACGTCTAAACGTTGTTCAATTTGCTTCAAGTGACCGTTATAGGCGCCTAACATGGCTTGTATACGGTCCATTGAAATACCCGGAAAAGCTACTGTACGTCGGATCGCTGCAGTCAAGAGTGTTCCTTATGAAGTGTGCGTTATATGCTCTACATTACGCCACGTCAGGCTCAAGATTCAAGAGTTCACCATAAACTAAATTCAAAGTTTTAATTTCGGTAATTTCGATCTCGGCAAAGCGGCCGACCCACGTAGCATCACCAATAAAGTTAACATAACGGGTATTGTCTGCCGTACCGACCAGAATATTCGGATCTTTATCAGAAACTTTTTCGATGAGGACCCGCTGAATGGTCCCGAGCATGGCATCCGTCTTGTCAATGCTTGAACGCTTAATCCATTGCTGAACCTTGGCCAGACGTTCTTTTTTGACATTTTCAGGTATTGTATCTTCCAGTTCTGCAGCCGGTGTGCCTGGACGTTTTGAATAGATAAAACTATAAGAATGGTCGAAATCCAGATCCTGAATAAACTGATAAGTCTCTTCAAAGTTTTCATCAGTTTCACCCGGAAAACCAATGATAAAGTCTGAAGATAAATGCATATCTGGGCGAACTGCACGTAACTTTTTAATCTTCTCGATATAGACATCAATCGTATGGTTGCGCTTCATCGCCTTAAGGACATCATTGGAACCGCTTTGTACCGGCAAATGCAGGTGTGAAACCATTTGTGGCAGGTCACGATAGCACTGGATCAGGTCGTCATTAAATTCGAGGGGATGCGAGGTGGTATAACGGATCCGGCCAATACCCGGAATGTCTGCAACCAAACGCAGCAAATCGGCAAAAGTACAGATATTGCCTTCGAAGGTTTCACCCCGGTAGCCATTTACGTTCTGACCCAAAAGCGAAATTTCACGCACGCCTTTTTCTGCCAGACCTGCAATTTCAGCCAGGACATCATCCAGTGGGCGAGAAACCTCCTCACCACGGGTATACGGCACCACGCAGAAAGAACAGTATTTGGAACAGCCTTCCATGATCGAGACAAAAGCTTTATAGCCTTCAACACGCGGTTCTGGCAGAAAGTCGAATTTCTCGATATCGGGGAAGGAAATATCCACCAGTTTGATTTTTTCTTTTTTAGGCTTTTCAATCTGCTCAAAATGCTGGTCCAGCATTTGTGGTAAACGGTGCAGCGTTTGTGGACCAAAAATCATATCTACATAATTGGCACGTTTCTGGATGTTGTCGCCTTCCTGAGATGCCACACAGCCACCGACACCAATAATCAGGTCAGGATTTTTATCCTTTAGTTTGCGCCAGCGGCCCAGCTCGGAGAAGACTTTTTCCTGTGCCTTCTCACGAATCGAGCAGGTATTCATCAGCAGAATATCTGCTTCTTTAGGATCAGTGGTCAGCACATAGCCATGAGAATCGCCTAACAGGTCTGCCATACGGTGACTGTCGTACTCATTCATCTGACACCCTTGCGTTTCGATGTACAGTTTCTTGACTGAAGCATCATTGGCTGGGGTGTGCGCTGGCTGGGTAACAGTGTTTTCTGAGGCAGCTTGGGCACCATTCGGAATGAAGGTTTGAACCGTCATGTAGGCTCCTACAAGGTAATACGTTGAAAGAGTGAACGAACAGCCTGAGTGAAGCATCAAACAGGTGAATAAAAATTCAATTCACGGACTAAAATCTTGGAAAGGCGCATATTTTAGCAGGAAAGTCGCTTAAACTTATAGACTAAATTAACTGGGGAAAAATATTGATTTATGGACAAAAATTGTCTGTACATTAATATTGCTGAATCATAAGGTTACATAACTGAACAATAGAGTTGGTTATAATATTCCAACTACCTCTTATGATATGCAACACAGGCTAGGCACAAAATCGATGATAGATAGAAGGCAAAGGGATGTTGAAACACACTAAAACTATGAATAAATACTATAAATTAATTACTTTAAGTGTGGCGTGTATCTGTTCAGCAAGTACACAGGCAGCAGAAGAACAATTTAATGATGCTTTGCGTGCAGCCAATGCAGGCAATACTGAACTGTTACAGCAATACCGTCTATCCATGCAGAATGACGTCTTGGGCTATTATCCGGAATACTGGATTTTAAACCAGAATCTTGCCATGCAGCCTGTTAGCCAGATCATCAGTTTTGTACAACGTTATCCTCAATCTGCCATGGCCGAAAAGCTGGCAGCGGATTATGTCGAAGAAAAAGTAAAAATGGCAGACTTTGGCAATGCTCAGCCGGTATTGCCTTATGTGACCAATGCGGACCCTGCCGAAGCCTGTGCAGTGGCACAAGTACGTGCCAAAAGTGGCGATCAGCTGGTTTATGCCGAGTTTAAAGATGTCTGGCTAACCACCAACAGTCAGCCAGAGTCTTGTACCGGTTTGGGCCGGATGATGCTTTTCAGCCCACTGATGACCACAGAGGACCGCCAGCAGCGACTATGGGTTCAACTGCGTGCCGGACAGTCAGGGCAGGCGATTGCAACTGCACAAGGCATTGGTTTGAATCTGTCACTGGCTCAACTGAATTCGATTCAGGCCAATCCCACCAATTATTTATGGTCTGCGCCTAAAAGTACTGCAGCAGAGCATGCCTATCTGATTTATGCGCTGGGACGTCTGGCAGACAGTGATTTGGACTCGGCCTTGTCGATTGTAAAGCGGACTGCGGAAGGTACCCCCATACAGGTACAACGTGCCTTATACCGAACTGTAGGTTACATCGGTGGCACCACAGTCATGAAAAACAACTTCAATCGTGAAGTGTTGAATGCCTTTGATGCCAGCTATGGTCTGCCATTTAGTCCGGAAGAGGCCGAAATTTATGCACGTCAGGCAATTCGTTTTGGTGCCTGGGAAAGCCTGATTCGTGCCATAGACAATATGAGCGTCAACCAGAAGGAGGAGGACCGCTGGCAATACTGGCTGGCACGTGCCAGCGAACAGCGCTCGGATCGTGCATCAAAACAGGCAGCAGAAAGTATTTATCGCAAATTGGCAACGGGGGATGACTATCATAACCTTCTGGCACGCGACAGGCTGGGGCAGGTGACTGCAAGTACACCAAATCCGGTACAGCCTTCCAATCAGGCTATGCAGCGCTTGAATCAGGATATTCATTTCCGCCGTGCTTTCACCTTACGTAATATCAGTGCACCGGATAACTACATTAACCGTGAATGGAACTGGGCAGTGCGCCAGGCTTATCTGAAAAAAGACGATGATCTATTGCTGGCCGCCGCAAAACGTGCCATGGATATGGGCTGGTATGATCGGGCCATTTATGCTGCCGACCGCACCCTGAGCAAACATAACTACAATTATCGTTATCCAATGCCGCATCAGAACTACGTGGTCAGTCATAGCCGCAATGCCGGTATAGATCCGGCTTGGGCCTATGGCTTGATGCGTCAGGAAAGCCGTTTTAATACGACGGCACGTTCGCATGTGGGCGCGGGTGGTCTGATGCAGATTATGCCAGATACAGCCAAGCTCGTAGCGCGTCAAATGGGTGAAGCCTATAATCCGGCAGCACTCACCGATATGAATACCAATGTTCGTTACGGTACTTTCTATTTATCTACGATCCAGCGTCAGCTCAGTGATAATCCGGTTCTGGCAACCGCAGGCTATAATGCCGGTCCAAACCGTGCTCGCCGTTGGCAGCCCGAGTTTCAGGGAATGCCCGCAGATCAATATACGGAAAGTATTCCTTTACTCGAAACCCGAGATTATGTGAAACATGTTATGACCAATGCCACGCATTACGGTATTTTGTTAGGACAAGGAGCGCAGTCGGTGAGCAAGCGCATGCAGCTGATTCCATTGCGCAACACACAATAAGATTAAAATTATTGGGGGATAGTGATTTATTCATGAAAATAATGAAGGATCGTCAAGTCTGGACGGGATCGGCTGCGCTTGTGGTTTTGGCTGGCAGCTCGGCAGCATTTGCTGCACCGACAGAATATGTCATGGATGTACAAATGGTTCCGGCTTTCTGTGGTCTGTATCCGGAATATGCTAAGAAACGAAAATGTCTGGAAGGTTATTCGCTGAGTATCTCCGGCTTGTATCCTCAGACCACCTCGCAAAACTGCACAACCCACAGTTCTGCGAAACTTTCACCACTTCAGGCCAAAGTGGTAGCCAGAATTATGCCGGATGACAATACCCGTGCCATTTTATGGCGCAATGTCGGTGGCTGTGTGCCGATGAATGCCAGTCAGTATTTCCGGACAATCATTAATTATGCAGACCGGCTAAAAGTGCCAGAGGAACTGACTGAACAGGAAAATATTACGATTTCTGTGGATACGTTGCGTGCTAAATTCCTGAAAATTAACCCGCAATTACCAAGCAATGCTTTGAGATTTAACTGCCAGCAGGTACAGTCAGCCAGCGTACTCACTTCGCTCAAGGTCTGTTACCGTTCCAACAGCAATTACAAGTCCTGTCCAGCGAACATTATTAATACATGTCCAAAAATTGTCACAATAAAAGGAACATACTGAGCTTTTTTGCCGATTTGATTTATATTTCCTATCAGACTTTAGATGAAATCCTCCCTCTTTTATATGCATCTGCTAAAGGATTGGAGTACAATCTTTGCCGTTTATGATTATTAAGATTAGATAGAACAGCTATTTAATCTATTATGACGATCCTCTCAATTGGAGATAATTACATGAAGCAACCTGTTCGCGTTGCCGTTACTGGCGCTGCTGGTCAAATTGGTTACAGCCTATTATTCCGTATCGCTAGCGGTGAAATGCTTGGTAAAGACCAACCAGTTATTCTTCAATTATTAGAAATTCCTGTTGAGAAAGCTCAACAAGCGCTTAAAGGCGTAATGATGGAACTTGACGACTGTGCTTTCCCGCTATTGGCAGGCATGATCGGTACTGATGATCCTAAAGTTGCATTCAAAGATGCTGATTACGCGCTTCTAGTGGGTTCACGTCCACGTGGTCCAGGCATGGAACGTGCTGATCTTCTTAAAGTAAACGGTGAAATCTTCATCGGTCAAGGCCAGGCACTGAATGAAGTTGCTAGCCGTGACGTTAAGGTTCTTGTTGTAGGTAACCCTGCAAACACGAATGCTTACATCGCAATGAAATCTGCTCCAGATCTTCCAGCGAAAAACTTTACAGCAATGTTACGTCTTGACCACAACCGTGCGTTGACTCAACTTGCTCAGAAAGCTGGTGTTGCAGTTTCTGACATCCAAAACATGACTGTTTGGGGTAACCATTCTCCAACTATGTATGCTGACTACCGTTTTGCTAACGTAAACGGCGAAAGCTTGAAAGACAAAATCAACGATGCGGAATGGAACAAAGATGTATTCCTTCCAACCGTTGGTAAACGTGGTGCTGCGATCATCGAAGCACGTGGTCTGTCTTCTGCTGCTTCTGCTGCAAACGCTGCAATCGATCATATGCGCGATTGGGCTCTTGGCACAAACGGCGAATGGGTAACTATGGGTATTCCTTCTGACGGTTCTTATGGTATCCCTGAAGGCGTAATGTTCGGTTTCCCTGTAACTTGTGAAAATGGCGAGTACAAGATCGTTCAGGGTCTTGAAATCGACGAGTTCAGCCGTGAGCGTATCAACTTCACGCTAAATGAGCTTGAAGAAGAACGTGCAGCAATTGCTGACATGGTTAAATAATTTAGTTTTTAACTAAGTTAGAAAAAAGCACTCCATCCGGGGTGCTTTTTTTGCTCTTACGTTAATGAACAAAAAATAACAAGCTGTGAAAGAGAGACAACTGAGTTTTCGCCATAGGCAATCTAATGTAGAAACAAGATTCAAAATTAAAGAGAAAACGGAGGTTAGTCCGATGTTAGAGCAACGCCCCACCTTCGAACTTTTTTTTGAGCAGCTAGGACTGGATTCAAGCCCGGAGGCTATGGATGAATTCATTCGTACGCATCAAATTGGCATGGATGTACCACTGCATAAAGCTCCTTTCTGGAGTAAATCACAGCATGACTTCTTGATCGGTCACTGGAAGAAAGATGATGACTGGGCCATTTTTGTGGATGTGTTGAATGAACAATTACACGTCGAAGCAGAAGGTTCAGGATCCTGTGATATTCCTGCTCATAAATCAACCTGATTCTAATTTGAACGCGATCATAATTTAACACCACAATGGAGTCAACTCATGCTTATGGAACAACAATTAACTTTGGAATTGCTATTTGAACAGTTGGGCCTGCCTTCTGATGATGCCTCAATTACCGAATTTACCCAAACTCACCAATTGCCTTCTGAGGTCGCATTACCAGATGCAGAGTTTTGGAGTGAAGGGCAAAGTGCCTTCCTGCGTGAACATTGGCATCAAGATGATGAGTGGATTGTTGTTATTGATAAACTAAATCAGTTATTACACGTGGAAAGTGACAAGCAGAGTGCTTGAGCATTGTTATACAAAAAGACACAACAAACCTAGTCAAATGACTAGGTTTTTTTTGCCCTATCTTATAAGTTAGATCTATAAATAATTACAATTTATCTGATATAAGGAGGGCGCGATGCTCACAAAGAACCCACCATCCTTAGAACTTCTGTTTTCTCAGCTTGGTCTTGCCAATAGTCCTGCTGCTATTGAATTGTATATACGCACTCATCAACTGCCGGCGAGTCTCTCTTTACACGATGCGCCGTTTTGGAACAAAGCCCAACGCTCCTTATTGATTAGCCATCTGATACAAGATGATGACTGGGCAATCTGGGTAGATGAGCTGAATCAGCAATTACACATGGACGCTTATAGACGTCAGCCTGCATGATGACTATTCTCTTGATTTCTTGTTTTTTACAATCAGATCATATTGTTTCCATAAAAAAACGCCTCATGAGAGGCGTTTTTTGCAATACTACTTAATGCATTTTGCTTTTTAATATTTTGCTAAACCATTCATGCTGACGATAATCGTTAAAAGCAGGATGCTGCTGTAATAATTCCAGTTCAAACTCGGCAGTGGTGGTGTACTTACCTAACCAGTGGCGGGTCAGGGCCGGCTCATTTTTACTGGCGCTGGCATAGGCCAGAAAGAAATAAATATCGCCATGTTCATAACGAGCCATCGGTTTTAGAATTTGCTGGGTAATCAGGGCAAAATGCGGCTCTTTGGTCAATTCAAAGAACATCATATAAGCCTTGGCCAGATGTAAAGATAGATTGATATACATGCTCAGCGGCATTTCTTCAAATTCGATCCGGCCCTGTTCCAGCAACACTACGGCTTCTTGCAGGAAATGTCGCTGTTCCTGACGCAATTCACTCAAAGTCACCAGTTGTAAACGAAGATCAGCACGTTCAAGCGTTAATTCTGGCGTATTGCCTTTTAAATACAATTGGTCAGTTTCACCCAGACGTTGAATAATCTGTTTGGTCGTTAATCCCATCAACGCAATCCTCATTTCTCAATAATGGCTATATGAGGCTCAAAATTAAAATTTAAAGCGTCAGGCCGTATTAGAGCAATGCCATATCACTTCTGAGCCAGGCGGTAATTGACAGACGTTGCTGTTTAGAGATCAAGACTTCATGTAATAGGTCGCTCTGGAACAACGCCATCCGGTTCGGCTGGGGCTGGATAACATGCCACTGGCTGTTTTTATCCTGCAGGCGCAGTTCACCTCCCCAGTCGGCCTGCCAATGTTCATGCAGATAATACACACTGGAAATCATCCGGCCATTTTTTCCTTGCGGATTGTCACGATGCAGGGCATAGAACTCACCCGCGTTATAGCAAGCGAAATGTGCTTCGACATCTTTGATGCCTAAATAAAACGCGCGGTTTAAAACTTGAGAAAATTGTTGAAGAGTCTGGATGTGCAGGTGGGAAATTTGAAATTCAGGTTGTAACCAAAGAATATGATCACTACGGATATTGTTAACGACGCCATTTTGAATGGCTGCATTACGAAATTCGTTTAAGTGGCTTAAGCATTCTTGACTCACTGCATGTTGATATTCGCTAGAGTAAGCATCGTCAACAATACTAAAGCCATGTTGATCTAAATCATCTAAGATTTGATCAACATTCCAATCCCCTGGGATAATAACAGCTTCCATTTTTCAATTCTCGACAATAGGGTAAAAAAAGGTTCGTTATTTTAGGGTAAGAATCGTGCCTGAACGAAACTATTTTTCATGTTAAAATAGATGTTGATATTAGGAATTAATGAAACATGAATTACCGTCACTCTTACCACGCAGGCAACTTTGCCGATGTCATGAAGCACGTTTTATTGCTTCAGTTGTTGACTCGACTGAATGCAAAAGACAAACCTTATCGCTATGTAGATACACATGGTGGTGCAGGTAAATATGATTTATCGACTGCCGAAGCGCAAAAATCAGGTGAGTTTTTGAACGGTATTCATCGTCTGGTTAAACTCGATGATTCGATCAAGCGTAATGCGCCTGAAGGTGTACAACAATACTTGAAGATTGTTGAAAACATGCGTGAAAACTTTGGTAAGGGTGCTTATCCTGGTTCGCCGTGGTTTGCCTTGGAAGGCATGCGTGAGATAGATAAGGCAACGATTTTCGAAATGCAGCGTGATGTGTTTCAGCAGCTTCGTCATAATATTTTTGACAAGCGCGCAGGTTTACATGAACGTGATGCATACGAAGGCCTGTTAGCGGTCATTCCACCGAAAGAAAAACGTGGCTTGGTGATGATCGATCCGCCGTATGAGCTGGAGCGTAAAGATTTTCCACAGTTGGTGGAATTGCTGGTTGCTGCTTATAAGAAATGGCCGACAGGTGTATTCGCGGTTTGGTATCCAATTAAAGACCGTGCCATGATTGAACGTTTCGAGAAAAAAATGTTCAAGACCGGTATCCGTCGTCAATTGATTTGTGAAGTCTGTGTATGGCCGGATGATACGCCTGTAGGCTTGAATGGTTGTGGTTTACTGGTGATTAACCCACCTTGGAAATTTTCTGAAGATGCTGATGAAGCACTACAATGGTTATTCCCGCATCTGCGCATGAGTGAAAATGGCGGTCATGCTGCAGTTCGCTGGTTAGTAGGCGAATAATTTTTTAAAGATCAGGTCATAGCTAGGATCGACAAGAATGACAAATATAAGCAAACCGGAACGTGATTCTTCAACTGAAGCGCCTTTTGATGGCATTACCTTTGAGGTGGAAGAAGAGGAACATACTCAGGAAGGGCAAAAAATTAAGCGTCGAGGCATCTATCTATGGCCGAACCTGATTACAACCGCCGCGTTGTTGGCAGGTTTTTACTCGATTATTGCCAGTATGAATGGTAATTTTCAGCAAGCTATTTATGCAATCTTTATTGCAGCATTACTGGATGGTCTAGATGGACGCGTAGCACGTGCTATTGGTGCACAAAGTCCATTCGGTGAGCAGTTTGACTCGCTTTCAGATATGTTGGCTTTTGGTGTAGCGCCTGCCATCTTGATGTACAGCTGGGGCTTAAGCGATTTGGGCCGGATCGGTCTGGCAGCCTGTTTTGTTTATACTGCCTGTGCTGCGTTCCGTCTGGCACGTTTTAATGTGCAGATTGGTGTGGTTGATAAACGTTATTTTATTGGTGTCGCAAGTCCTCTGGCTGCCCTCATGATTGTGTCACTGGTCTGGGTTGGTCTGGATTTTCCAGAAATTTTTGATATTCGTGAACCCTCTCTTCAGGTTATCAATGCCGTGGTCATTATTGCGGTGGGGCTGTTGATGATTTCCAATATCAAATACTATTCATTTAAAACTGTAGAGCGTAAACGGGTACCATTTTTTGTGTTACCGATTGCGGTGTTTATCTTTGCAGCGATCACTTATAATATTCCTGTGGGGATTTTAGTGATTTCCATCATCTATGCCCTGTCTGGGTTTATCACCACCTTTATGGCAAAAAGACAGAGCGCCTTATAAAAATATAAAATAAGGAGTTTGAGATGCGGTTTCTTCAAGATTTTTTAGATCGTTCGAAACAGCTAAATCAGACTCCTGCTGTTTCACAGCACAATCTTGCCTATCATGGGCCAAACCAGAAATATAAAATTATTCATCAGGGTCTGATACTTCCGGATCTGCCGGCACCGCTCCATTATCTGAATTTTCTGAGTATTATCGGACAACCTAATGCACCAATGCTGGCGAATCCGAGTGCTATTCAAACCAATGCACTAGACACAGTGACGGTAATCTGTAGTACCAGTCCGCATATGGCGGGGCACTTGAACCGTTATTCAGTCAAAAAGGATTGCAAATTTCAATATAGTCTTTTTCAGTTTTTAGACCGTGAAAAACTGACTGGTGATTTTCCGCATTTTCGCTTACAGCGTTTTGACTCGGAATTGAGCTTTGATCTCAGTATTCATACGACCAATCTGATTTCGCACTTTACCCAAATGCGCTTTGCTTTGGCCGATCATTGGTCTTTGCTTTGTTATTGTCAGGGCACTTTACATTATAAAGATCAGAAATATCTCATCGAAAGTTTGGGGAGCTTTGAGTTTGCGCGCAGTTTCAATTTTCCCTATCTACCTTTAGCTTTTTTAACTTATCAAATTATTAATCTGAAAGAGGGGCGGCAATTATTGCTGGTCCAAATTCGGGATGGTCTAAACAGTATTATTCAATCCAGGATATATCTGCGTGACCTGAAAAAAATGACCAACCAGATGCTCGACCAGAAAGTCTACTTTAAGGTGCATCGGGTTTATCCAAGTGTCATGACACCAAATGGGCAAAAAATGTATCTGCCACGTGAATTTGAATGGTGTTATGAAGATGACAAGGGCATGAAAATTTGGCTACAAGGACAAAGTCGGGGAGACTTCAAGTTTGGTCTCGCTGCTGGTTATGTAGGAAGCTTTAATTACCAAGTCAGCATTAATGGAGAAACTGAGCATGGGGAAGGGGGCTACTGTGAATATATAGATTGCCGGTCTTTACGTTTTCAAGAACAGAATAAAACTGAAAAACTGCTAGGTAATTTGTCCAATTCTGTCCCCATAATGCTAAAAAAATGAAAAAAGCGTGGTTTTTGCGGAAATAATAAACAGTCGTTAGGTTTTTATTGAATTATTTAAAAAATGGGGTTGCAAGGGATGTGAAATGCTGTAGAATGCACATCCATCGGCGGTGATGAAGATTAAAACTTC